>JAMOQA010000135.1 GCA_027064265.1 Acidobacteriota bacterium | reverse complement strand
TGTAGAGGACGACCTCCGCCGCGAACCGTTCGTCCCGGAGCCGGTCTCCGGACCGGATCCGGTCCAGCAGGGCGTGCCGCCAGGACGCGATGGCCCCGTCGAACCGCCGGGGCGAGACGACCCGCGTTTCCTGGAGGGTGAACTCCCCACCGACCACCCGGACGTCGACGAACCCTAGCCCGGATCATGCATGAACCTTCGTGGCGAAACGCCGTAGATGCGTGCTGGATCGCCCGCACGGAGGCCTGAACACCCGAGGCGTACCTTGAGGTACGCCGCAGGGTGTTCAGTGCCGAGTACGGGCGAGAGGGCCCGAAGGGCCCGGCCAGCGCGCAGATCCGGTGGTTCGGCCGGAGGGTTCACGCATGATCCGGGCCAGGAACGCGATGCCGGACCCGTCCCGCTGCCAGAGCGAGAAGACCAGCGCGTTCGCTCGCTGGAAGTCGGGGTCGGCGAGCATCTCCGCCACCGTCACCGGGTCCGCCGGATCGACGCCGTCGTCCCCCCAGCGCGCCGCGAAGGAGTCCGCCCGGGGATCGAGGGCCAGGTACGGCTGGGCCACCACCACGTAGAGGTCCGGGACCATCGTCGGCGTCGGCGAGACGACGTCGCCCCACTCGTCGGGGATCGAGTCCAGGATCACCCCCTCGAGGTCGTCCGGCACCGCGGGGACCGAATCCCCGGCCGCCAGCGTCGTCGGCGCCGCGAGCAGCGCGGCGAGCACCACCACCAGGACCTTCCTGACCGTCGCATGCATTCTTCTCACCTCCCCGCGAAGGGGTCCCCCCTCCGCGCCTCGTGGGGCGGGCGCCCCGGCCGCGGGCGCCGCCCCGGTTTCGCGGGGAGCAGGCCTGCTCCTGGCCTTCGACACTTCCGGGATACGCGCCTCCCGGGCGGGGGACAAGGGCCCCCCGGTGCGCGGCGCGGTCATGCGGTTCCTGCCGAGGAAGGAACGGCGGCCGGGGCACGCCCGCCGTGCCCGATCCGGCATGCCGTCTCCGGCACGCCCGGGCCCCGCGACGCACGCGCCGATCGCCTCGGGAAACCCGCGGGGCGTCTTGACCGACGGTGCGTTCCCCGCCTGGTCTCGCCAGGTGACGAGTTTCGTCGAGCGGCGTACCTTTCGGGAAAGCCGGGGCCGGGCCGTGGGGGCGGGAGCCGGCGGCCGGGGGTGCCATGACCGTCGATCGCGCTTGCCTACTCGTGGCCGCGGGGGCTGTCCGAATGGTCCCGGCGGCGGTGGCCGTCCTGCTCCTCCTCGCGGCCGGGCCCGCCCGGGCGGGGGACGGGGAGCGGTGGTTCCGGATGGGGTTCACGCCGTTCAACTACGACATCACCGACGAGGCCCAGCAGGAGGTCTACGACCTGGTCAACCCGCGGCAGGACGTGATCGCCCACCAGGTCGACGGGGGCGTGCCCTGGGTCGAGCTCGAGGCGGGGGAACCGTACCAGCAGGACGTGGAGGACGACCTGGCGACGCGCCTTTCGAGCACGCCGCCGGGCATGACGATCTACCTGGCGACGACGCCGCTGAACCCCGGGCGGGACGACCTCGCCAACTACTGGGGAGAGGACAAGAACCTCCCCCGTCCCGGCGAGTGGGCGAACCGGACGTTCGACGACCCGGAGACGATCGCCGCCTACCTCGACTGGTGCCGGGACCTGCTCGACCGGTTCCACCCGCGGTACTTCAACTACGCGATGGAGTCGGTGGAGCTCGCCCACAACGCCCCGGAGAAGTGGGACTCGTTCATGGGGCTGGTGCGGGCGGTCTACCCGGCGCTCAAGCGGGAGTACCCGGCGGTGGAGATCTTCGTCTCGATCACCCTGCGGGACTCCGGCACCCCCGAGATGGAGGAGCTGCGCCCGTACATCGGCGAGGTGATGGCGTACTCCGACATGATGACGGTCAGCACCTACCGCTACATCTTCGGCTCCGGCCCGGACAAGGGGAATCCCGCGAACCTGCCGCCGGACTGGCTCTCCCAGGCGGTCGACATGGCGCCGGACAAGCCGTTCGCCGTCGCCGAGACCGGGTGGCTCGCGGAGAACCTCTCGATCCCGGAGTGGGACCTCTACGTCGAGGGGAACCCGACCTGGCAGGACGAGTACCTCGAGACCCTGCTGGAGGAATCCGACCGGCTCGGGGCCCGGTTCACGACCTGGTTCCTCGCCGTCGACTACGACCGGCTCTACTGGTGGCTGGTGCTCACCGGCCAGGCGACGCCGGAGTGGTTGCTGTGGAAGGACACCGGCCTGTGGGACGGGAACGTGGTCCCGCGGCCTTCCCTCGACACCTGGGAGGCGTGGAAGGCGCTGCCCCGGGTGCCGGTTCCTCCACCGGTTCCCGGGGGCGCCTGGGCGGGGGAGCAGGTAACGGTCTCCCGGGCCGGGGGCGACGAGCTGACCGTCACCTGGGACGCCACCACCTGCCCGGCGGCGGGCTACCACCTGGAATGGCTCGACCTCGCCGCCTTCCCCGACTACCGGGTCGTCGGCGAGACCTGCGAGGCGGGGACGACCGGCTCCTGGACCGGGACGCCGCCCCCGGGCGACGCCCTCGGGGTCCTCGTCGTCGGCGACGACGGCGCCACCCTCGAGGGTACCCATGGCCGGGACTCCGCCGGTGGCGAACGCCCCACCCGCTCCACCGCCTGCACCTTCACCCGCAAGCTGACCGACGGCACCTGCGGCGGCCCGTGAGGCTCCGCGGCGCGCGGGGGAGCGTGCGCGCCCCTGCGCGGGTCACGTTCGGGCCGCGGGTGCGGACGCTTCTTCGTGAAATACACGGTTGCACGGTATCCGGGAAAGCCGTATATTCTGCCTTCGAGGGGCGGCCGGTGATCGTCGGGTTCGGTGACAGGGCGACGGAAGCGCTGTACCACGGGGAAGGTGGCCGGGCGGTGCGGAAGATTCCGCCCGACGTTCGCCGCGCGGCGCTGCGCAAGCTCGACATGCTGGACGCCGCGCGGCGGCTCGAGGATCTCCGGTCGCCGCCGGGAAACCGGCTGGAGCTGCTCCGGGGAGACCTTGCAGGGTTCTACAGCATCCGCGTGAACGACCGCTGGCGGGTGGTGTTCAGGTGGCTGGATGGTGACGCCGACCGGGTGTCGGTGGTCGACTATCACGGCTAGCGAGGGAGACATGCTTCCGAGGAATCGCGTTCCGACCCATCCCGGGGAGATCCTGCTGGAGGAGTTCCTGAAGCCGCTGGGGGTCACGCAGGTGGCGTTCGCGCGGCACATCGGCGTGCCGGTCCAGCGGGTGAACGAGCTGGTCCGGGGCAAACGCGGCGTCACCCCCGAGACCGCCTGGCTGCTCTCCCAGGCCCTCGGCACGACCCCGGAGTTCTGGCTGAACCTCCAGGCCAGCCACGACCTCGCGAAGAGCCGCCCTCGCCGGCGCATCCGCCGCCTCCGCCCCGCCGGCTGACGACCGCCGGAAGCCGGCAGAAGAAGCCGCCGGGTCCGCGGGGGACCCGGCGGCGGTGAGTCGCGAAGAGGACCCGGGACGGACGCCCGGGAGCGCCCGGCGGCGTCCGCGGGACTACTCGGGCAGCGCCACCTCGGGCCCCGCGGGGCCGGGGGTGCCGTCGG
>JAMOQA010000134.1 GCA_027064265.1 Acidobacteriota bacterium | reverse complement strand
TCGCATCGACCCGGTACGCGTTCCCCCACGGGTCGGTCCCGTAGTCGGATCCCAGGACCCCCGGGACCAGGTCGGTCACCGACGACGGGTAGCTGCCGTGCACGTCCCGCCAGTCCTCCGCCGTGTCGTTCAGCCGGGCGATCTCCTCCCGCGCGCGGGCCACCCACTCGGCGATCACCGGGGCCGCGGTGACGTCGAGGGCCAGGTCGGGGAACCCGGGGGGGACGATCCGGCAGCTCGTCCGGCCGCCCGTGTAGACGAACCGGTTGCCCCGGGCGTCCTCGAGGGGGTTTTCTCCCGTGCCGCCGGGGGACACGTAGGGACCGTGCCATGCGCCCGTGCCCGGATCGGCCAGGAGGGCGGCCAACCCCTCGTCGTCCGTGGGGAACCGGCCGTGGTCCCGGTAGAACGCGAGCAGGCCCTCCTCGAGCCGCTCGAGCCGCGCCCGGGTCGTCCTCTCCTCGGAGATCTCGACCAGGCGCAGCACCGCAGGAACCGTCGCGGCGGCCAGGATCGCGGCGATCGCCACGGAGACGATCGCCTCCGTCAGGGTGAATCCGCGCTGTCCGGAAGACCGCATCGGCTCTTCCCTCACGGGTTCACGTGGATGTCGATCCGGAGCCCGATCGCCCGGTAGAGGTGATACAGGTACATGCCTCGCAGGGTTCCCGAACGCTCCGAACCCTCGGGGGTGCCGTCCTGCGCCTGCCTGGCCGCCCGCTCGTACCGTCGCGCCAGGGCGTCGTGCTCGGCCGCCGTCGTCGCGCGCAGGGGAGGCGGCGTCGGCACGAAGGTCGGCGGCGCCGGGATCCCGCCGCCGGAACCTCCTCCTCCCGCGGGCACGCCCCCGGTCACCCCGAGGGCGATCACCTGGTCGTCCGCGGTTCCCGTCTCGCCGTCGGGGCCCGCGGACCGGATCTCCCCGGCGTCCGGGTCGATCGCGTAGGGATGGCCCCAGGGGTCGAGCGCGTAGTCCTCTCCCAGGCGGGCGGGGACGAGGTCACCCACCGAGTCCGGCAGGCCGCCGTAGTCGTCCCGGTACGCCAGGGCGGCCTCCTTCAGCTCCCGCAGCTCGCGGACGGCGATCCGGCGGAAGGAGAGGTCGACCGGGGCGGGGTCCACGGTCCGGGTGATCCCGGGAAACGCCGGGCTGGCCAGCACGCCGGCACGCCCGCTGCGGCGCCACGTGAGCTCGTTGCCCCGCGGATCGCGCAGCACCAGTTCCCGGTCCGCCAGCGGCACGTAGGGGCCTCGCCAGTCCCCCGTCCCCGGGTCCGTGAACAGTGCCTCGAGCCCCTCGCTCTCCGTCGGGAGTCGCCGGTGGTCCCGGTAGAAGGCGAGCAGGCCGTCCTCGAGAGCCTCCATTCGCCGGACCAGTTCCCGCCGCTCCGCCAGCTCCAGCACGCGGAACGCCAGGGGCATCGCCGCCGCGGCCAGCATCATGGCGGCGGCGATGAACACCATCGCCTGGAGGAGGGAGAGTCCCGCCTCCCGCCCGGATCGTCCCTGCCGGTGGCCCGCGATCATCCCTTCACCAGCGCGTCCGCCAGTAGCGGGTCCAGAGCCCGCTCCAGCGATGGACGTGGTAGAGGTAGCGGCCGAGGTGGTCGAACCGTTCCTCCCAGGTCTTCGTGGGATCGGCCAGGCTCTCGTGGTAGAGACGCATCTCGCGTTGGTAGGCGGCCTGCTGCCGCTGGATCTCCTCCCACAGCTCGTCTTCCGGCGTGATGTCGCTGCCGCTGGACCCGCCGCCGCCTCCTCCTCCCGCGGGTGGATCCTCCGCCGCCGGGACGGCATCCGGGTCCCAGCCGGGGGGATAGATGTCGTCGCCCGTGCCCGCGACCCCGTCGGGACCCACGGAGAAGGGGACCTGGTGGTCGGTGTCGAGGCGGTAGGCATGGCCCCACGGGTCCGTCCGCAGGTCCGCGCCGAGTTCCGCCGCGAGGTCGGAGAAGCTGGCGGGCCAGCTCCCGTGGGCGGCCCGCCAGCGCTCCGCCGCGGCGGCGACGAGGGCGAGTTCCATGCCGGCCCGTCCCACCCGTTCGAACGCGGCCGCCCCGGGAAGGATCGTGCGGGCGAGCGCCGGGAACCCCGGGGGAGTCACCCGGGCCTCGTCCGCCGCCGCCGAGTAGGCGAAGCGGTCGCCCCGCGGGTCGACGAGCGGGTCCTGGCCCGGCTCCGCCGGCCGCAGGTAGGGGCCCCGCCAGCGCCCGGTGCCCGGGTCGGCGAGCAGGGCGGCGAGGCCCTCGTCGTTCGTCGGGAAGCGGCCATGGTCCCGCCAGAAGGCCCGGAGCCCCTCGCCGATCGCGTCGAGCCGGGCGCGGCAGGCCGCTTCCTCCCGGGCCTCGACCAGCCGCAGGACGCCGGGAATCGCCGCGGTGGCGAGCAGGACGAGGACGGCCACCGAGGCGACCGTCTCGAGGAGGCTGGCTCCCCGCTCCCGGGTCCCGGCGATCACCGCAACCTCCACCCGATATCGTCGCTGCCCGCCGGGATCGCGTCGTCGCCGTCGTCGGTCTCGAGGACCCCGTTCGGGCCCGCCGAGAGGATCCAGCCGCGGACGCCGCTGTCCCCCCGCATCCCGGCGACGGACAGCACGTAGGCGTGGCCCCAGGGGTCGACCGGGTCGTTCGGCAGGTAGGGCCCCCGCCAGGCCGTGGATCCCGTCTCGGGGTAGTCGGCCCCCGGCGGGTCGTTCGCGACCAGGTGCTGCGCGGTCGTGCCCGCCGGTCCCTGCCAGGAACCGAGACCGCCGGGCGCGGTGCCCGCGGTCAGCAGGTAGCCGATCACGCCGGAAGTGCCGCCGCTGCGGTCCGGATAGGTGCGCACGTCCTCGCGGAACGCCTGGACCGCCTCCGCGATCGCGGCGATGTCCCGGAGCGCCCGGGCGCGGCGGGCCTTCGCCACCTGGTGGAAGGCGAGGGGCGCCAGGGTGCCGGCGAGGATCGTGATCACTGCCAGCGTGACCACGATCTCGCTGAGCGTGTAACCACTGACCCGTCGCTTCCCGCGCATCCCGGTCACCTCCCGATGGCGTCGAGGGACTGGTAGATCGGCATGAAGACCGAGAGGGCCAGCCCGAGGACGACGGCGGCCATCAGCACGAGGAGGATCGGCTCGAGCATCGTCACCGCCGCCTGGATGGCGCGCTTCGCCTGGCGCTCGTGGAGGCGCACCAGGTTGCCGAGGGCGCGGACCAGCGTTCCGGAGCGCTCACCCACGGCGATCATCCGCACGTCGAGGGGGCCGAAGAACGTTGTCCGCTCCAGCGCATCGGCGAGGGCGCTGCCGGCCGTCACGTCCTCCCGTGCCCGGGCGAGGGCCCGACTGAACGGGATGTTGTCGACGCTGGCCCCCGCCACCTGCAGGGCATGGGGCATGGTCGTGCCCGCGTCGAGGAGCGTCGCCGCGGTCCGCGCGAAGCGGGCGACCAGCAGGTGCCGGACGACCCGCCGGATCCCGGGGAGCGCGAGGACCGTCCGGTGCCACGCGAGGCGCCCGCGATCGGTGCGCAGCGCCAGCGTCCCGAGAACGGCGATCGCCGCGGGCACCGCGGGGAGGAGGAACCAGTACCTGGCCGCCAGGTCCGCGACGGCCAGCAGCACGCGGGTGAACA
>JAMOQA010000133.1 GCA_027064265.1 Acidobacteriota bacterium | reverse complement strand
GACCCGGCAAACCCGGTCCTCGACATCCGGATCCCGGAGAAGATCGTCTACACCGTGACCATCGACATGGTCGTCGGCGAGCCCCGCGAGCCCCAGCCCGCGGGCGGGATCGTCCTCGACGAGGACGCCAGGGAGGCCCGGGCGATTCTCGACGACGTCAACGCGGGCAACTACGAGAAGGCGCTCGAGCAGCTCGACGACCTCCTCTCCCGGCAGCAGGACAACGCGGCGCTCTGGTACGTCAAGGGGTTCGCCCTCGTGAAGAACGGCCGCGCCGCCGAGGCCGAGGTCCCGCTCCGCAAGGCCCTCGAGATCGACCCGGAGCTGGAAGGCGCCTGGGGGCTCCTCGGCGAGGTGCTGGCCGAGGCGGGCCGCTACGAGGAAGCGGTCGACGCGCTCCGCCGCGAGATCGCCCGCACGGAGGACGCCCACCAGAAGGCGCTCTTCCAGCTCGCCCTCGGACAGGCCCTCCTCGAGCTGGACCGCCCGGAAGAGGCGATCCCGCCCCTCGAGGAAGCCCATGCCGCCCTGCCCGACAACTCCCAGGTCGCCCTCCAGCTCGCCGACGCCTACATTCGCGCCGGGAAGGAAGCCGAGGCGGACGCCCTGATCTCCGGAGGGATCGACCCCCACGACGCGGCGATCCTGCACTACAATCTGGCGGCCAACCTGCTGCGCAAGAAGCAGTACGCCGATGCCATCTCGCACCTCGAGAAGGCTTACGAGCTGGACCCGAAGATGGTCCAGGCCCTCTCCTACGAGGCCCAGGCATGGCTCTCCCTCGGGGACACGGCGAAGGCGATCGAGGCCTACGAGAAGTACCTGGCGGCAGCTCCGGATGCCCCGGACGCCGCCGACGTGAAGAAGATCATCGACGCGCTCCGGCAGACGACGGGGCAGCAGAAGTGACCGCCGCCCCGGCAGGGTGCCGGGGCGCGGGGAGGAGCTGGAGCCGGGAGAGGTACCCGGCGACAAGGCGCAAGGAGATCCCCCGGCCCGCGGGCACGGGGGCCAACCAGAGGAGGAGAAGCATGAGGAAAGCGTGGCTCATCATCGCCCTGGCGATGGTCCTCGCCTTCCCGGCGGTGGTCCTCGCCCAGCAGCCGACGACCGGTACCCTGCAGGGCGTCGTCGGCGACCGGGACGGGAAGCCGCTGCCGGGCGCGACGGTCGTCGTCTCGGGGCCCCTGGGTGAGCGTGGTGTCCAGACGGACGAGAACGGGAACTTCACCGTCCCGTTCCTCCCGCCCGGGACCTACACGGTCAAGGTCTCGATGCCGGGTTACGCCACCATCGAGACGGAGGTCGAGGTCAACGCCGGCCAGCGCACCCGCCTGCCCCTGACCCTGACCACCGGCAAGACCGAGGAGATCACGGTCACCAGCGCGGCGCCGCTCGTCGACCCGAAGCGTCTCGAGGTGATCAACAACTTCAAGGCCTCCGAGACGATCGAGACGATGCCGGTCGGCCGGAACTTCACCTCGGTCGTGGCGATCGCCCCGGGCGTCGTCTCCGGTCTCGGCACCGGCGGCGGCAACTACTCGATCGGCGGCGCCTCCGGTCTCGAGAACTCGTACATCATCGACGGCGTCAACATCACCGACTCCGGGTACGGCGGCGTCGGCACCTACTCCCTGGTGTTCGGCTCCCTCGGCACCGGGATCACCACCGACTTCCTCGAAGAGGTCCAGGTCAAGACCGCCGGCTTCGAGGCGGAGTACGGCCAGGCCCTCGGCGGCGTGATCAACGCGGTCGTGAAGTCGGGGACCAACGAGCTCAAGGGCTCCGTCCGCGTCTTCCTCGACCCGGACTCCTGGGAGGCCTGGGGGAAGGACGTCAGTCTGCCGTCCGGCGCGGTCAACGTCCACGATCACGAGACGACCGACCTCGGCATCTCCGCCGGTGGTCCGATCGTCAAGGACAAGCTCTTCTGGTTCGCGGCCTACAACCCGGTGAGCACCTCCTCGGTCCGCTACATCGAGAAGGTCACGAACCCGATCGTCGCCTACGAGCCGGCCACCGCGGCCACCTACCCGGACCCGCTCTTCTATCCGGGTGCCCGTTCCAGCCGGGAGATCGAGCGCGACCGTGACAACTATGCGGCCAAGTTCTCCTGGTACGTCACGCCGAACCACCGGCTCGACCTGACCCTGTTCGGCGACCCGTCCGACGGCGACGGCCGGTCCGGCATCACCGCCGGCACTTTCGTCATGGACGGAGACACCGACGGCGACGGCGTCCTCGACATGCAGAAGACCGCCGCCGGCTTCAACCAGAACGGCCGCCGGTCCGACATCGACTACGGCGCCGACCAGCAGTCCCTGAAGTACAACGGCCTCTTCGGCGGCGAGTGGTTCGTCGAGGCGCAGGTCAGCCACCGGAAGAACGACTTCAAGGAGAAGCCGCTGGTCAACGACTACGCCTACTCCGACATCCGCGTCTACTACGAGTGGCTGATCCCGGCCTACTACGGCCTGCCCTCCACCATCGACAGCGGTGCGCCGCTGTACTCCGGTGGTCCCGGCTACATCGGCCCGAAGACCGACGAGACCTGGGACTACGCGATCAAGGTCTCCAAGACCTGGGGCAACCACGAGGTCAAGTTCGGGTACGAGTACTTCGACCTGGAGTACGAGCAGCCCTCCATCTACTCCGGTCCGCACACGACCTTCTACTTCCCCGGCGAGAACTACGACACCGACCCGACCGACGTGATCCCGCTGCGGTCCACGTCGGGCGCCTCGGTCAGCGTCCGCGGCGGCATCCCCACCTGCGCCACCTGCATGATCTCCGCCGGCAATCCCTACTACCGGGTCACCCGCGCCCGCTTCAACCCGGAGCCGGGCCCGGTCGAGGGGTACGAGCAGGCGTTCTTCGTCCAGGACACCTGGACCCTGAACGACAAGTGGGTCATCAAGCTCGGCGTGCGGTCCTCGAAGCAGAAGCTCGAGGGTGCCGGCTCCTTCACGATGAACCTGAGCCGGAGCACGACCGTCGCCAACCGGTTCACGTCGGACCCGACCCACTTCTCCCCCAGCGAGTACTCCTTCGATACCGAGTACTCCCCGCGGATCGGCGTCAGCTTCGATCCGTACGGCAACGGCAAGACCAAGATCTACGCCCACTACGGCCGTTACTACGAGCGGGTCCCGGCCGACCTCGCGGTGCGCTCCTTCTCCAACGAGTTCGGCACCTCGAAGTTCGAGTTCACCGACCCGCTCCTCACCAACTACCGCGGCACCCCGATCTACCTCCAGGGCTTCAGCCACACGCGCGTCCAGTCGGGCACCAAGCTCCCGTACGAGGACGAGTACGTGATCGGCTGGCAGCAGCTCCTCGCCCCCGACCTCTCCCTCGAGATCCGCGGCATCTACCGTGACCAGGGCCGCGTCCTCGAGGACGTGCAGTTCAACTCGGTCGAGGCGATCGAGAACTACTACTACGGGATCGACGCCAACGGGAACGGCGTCCTCGACGACGACATCACGGAGATTCCGTTCCCCGGCATGGGCTTCGCCACCTTCGGCGAGTACGTGCTGGCGAACCCCGGTGACAACACCGGTTCCGCCTTCGGCGACCCCGAGCGCGAGTACAAGGCGCTCGAGATCGTCATCCAGAAGCGACTCTC
>JAMOQA010000132.1 GCA_027064265.1 Acidobacteriota bacterium | reverse complement strand
CTCCTCCAGGCGAATCCGGTGCCGGTCGACCTCGATGCCCCGGCCCTCGAGCTCCCGGGCGATGTCGATGTTGGTCACCGAGCCGAACAGGTGGCCGGTCTCCCCCGCCCTGCGGGTGAACCGGACCGGCCCCAGCTCGCGGAGCTTCTCGGCGATCCTCTCGGCGGCGGCCCGCTCCCGCTCCTCGCGGGCGGCCTTGGCCCGGGACTCGATCTCGACCTGGCGGCGGATCCCCTCGGTCAGCCGGTAGGCGTACCCCTTGGGAATCAGGTAGTTGCGGGCGTAACCGTCCTTGACGGTGACCACGTCGCCCCGGCGGCCGAGATGGGGCACGTCCTCGCGCAGGATGATCTGCATCGGCGTGTCCTCCTCACTCCGCCGTGAACGGCAGGAGGGCGAGGATCCGGGCCCGCTTGATGGCGGTGCCGAGCTGCCGCTGGTGCTTGGCGCACGTGCCGGAGACGCGGCGCGGCAGGATCTTCGCCCGCTCGGGGATGTAGTTCTGGAGGGTCCGGATGTCCTTGTAGTCGATCGTGTCGACCTTCGCCTCGCAGAACTTGCAGTACTTGCGGCGGCGGAAGAGGCCCTTCCGACCCCGGCGACGGCTGGCGGCGCTCATTCCTTGTCCTCCTCGGCGGCAGGCGCTTCCTCCGCGGCGGGCGCCTCGGCAGCCGGCTCCTCCGCGGTCTCCTGCCCGCTGGCGGGCGCCTCGGTGGCGGCCTCCGGCGCAGTCTCAGCCGCGGTTCCCTCGGCCTCGGCGGCGGGAGCGGCCTCCTGGCCGGCATCCGCGGCAGACCCCTCGCCCTCGCCTTCCTCGCCCCGGGTCGCCCGCTCGGCGGCGCGACGCAGGTACTCGCGGCGAGCCTCCTCGAGGGCGGCCTTCTCCTCGGGCGTCGGCGGCTTCTGGTGGTCGGCGCGCACCGACAGCCAGCGGATGAAGCCGTCCGAAAGGCGCAGGCGCCGCAGGAACTCCTGCTCCACCTCCGGCTCGGCGTCGTAGAGGAGGATCGTGTAGTTCCCCTCGGTGAACTTCCTGATCGGGTAGGCCAGCTTCCGGCGGCCCCAGCGCTCGACCTTGTGCACGACGCCACCCATCTCGGAGATCATCTCCTCGAACTGGGTGATCAGGCGGTCGTGCTCCTCTTCCGAGAGCGTGGGGGCCGCCACGAGAGCCATCTCGTAGCGACGCATCCTGTGTTCCCTCCTGGTCTTCGCGGCCCCGGGCGCCTGTCGCCCGGAGCGAGGGCCCGGGGCACACGGGCCCCGGGGGTGGAAAGCCGCAAGATCCTAGCACCGGCCCGGGGGGCGCGCCAGCCGGCCGCGCCCCCCGGCACGTTCCTCAGAGCAGGGGCGCGATCACCAGGGCGACCACGCTCATCAGCTTGATCAGGATGTTCAGGGAGGGCCCGGCGGTGTCCTTGAAGGGGTCGCCCACGGTGTCGCCGATCACCGCCGCCTTGTGGGCGTCCGAACCCTTGCCGCCCATGTGTCCTTCCTCGATGTACTTCTTCGCGTTGTCCCAGGCGCCGCCGGCGTTCGCCATGAAGATCGCGAGGAGCACGCCCGAGGCGGTGACGCCGGCGAGGAGCCCGCCGAGGGCGGCCGGCGAGCCGAACAGGGCCTTCGCGCCGAAGCCGACGACCACCGGGGTGACGACCGCCAGCAGCCCGGGAACGACCATCCGCTTGATCGCGGCGGCCGTGGAGATGTCGACGCAGCGTGCGTAGTCGGCCCGCGCCTTCCCCTCCATCAGCCCGGGGATCGAGCGGAACTGGCGGCGCACCTCCTCGATCATCTCGAAGGCCGCCTCTCCAACCGCCCGCATCGCCATCGACGAGAACAGGAACGGCAGCATCGCGCCGACCAGCAGCCCGGCGATGATCTGGGGGGAGCTCAGGTCCATCACCAGGGCCTCGCCGCCCCGGCTCACCTGGGTCTGGAAGGCCGAGAACAGGGCGAGGGCGGTGAGGGCCGCCGACCCGATGGCGAACCCCTTCCCGATCGCGGCCGTGGTGTTCCCCACCGCGTCGAGCTTGTCCGTCCGCTCCCGGACCTCCGGGGGCAGCCCGCTCATCTCGGCGATGCCGCCCGCGTTGTCGGCGATCGGGCCGTAGGCGTCGACCGCGAGCTGGATCCCGGTGGTGGAGAGCATGCCGAGGGCGGCGAGGGCGATGCCGTACAGGCCCGCGAGCTTGTACGACACGATGATCGCCGCCGCGATCCAGAGCACCGGCAGCGCGGTGGAGACCATCCCGACGGAGAGGCCCGCGATGATGTTGGTCGCGGGACCGGTCTGGGAGTCCCGGGCGATCCGCCGGGCGGGCGCCCGGTCCTTCGACGTGTAGTACTCCGTCGTCACGCCGACGAGAATGCCGGCGACCAGACCGGCGACGATCGCCCAGAAGAGCGGCCCCCACCCGAGGGCGCCCTCCATGCCGGCCAGGTGGATCCCGTCCGCCGGGACCACCTTGAACGCAAGGGCACCGGTGCCGGCGATCATCAGGATGCCGGCGACGAAGGAGCCCATGTTCAGGGCGGCCTGGGGGTTGCCCCCCTCGCGGACCCGCACGAAGAACATGCCGACGATCGAGGCCAGGATGCCGACGCCGGCCACCAGGAGCGGGAGGATCGTGGCCGCCCGGGCGCCCGAGACCGCCGCCGCCCCGATCACCATCGAGCCGACGATCGCGCCGACGTACGACTCGAAGAGGTCGGCGCCCATCCCCGCCACGTCACCGACGTTGTCCCCGACGTTGTCGGCGATCACCGCCGGGTTCCGGGGATCGTCCTCCGGGATCCCGGCCTCGACCTTGCCGACCAGGTCGGCGCCCACGTCGGCCGCCTTGGTGTAGATCCCGCCGCCCACCCGGGCGAAGAGGGCGATCGACGAGGCCCCGAGGGAGAAGCCGGACAGGATCGTCACCACGTCCTGCAGGCTGTCGGCCTGGTCGGGCCGCACCCCGAGGATGCCTGTCTTCCAGTACAGCAGGAACAGGACGCCGAGGCCCAGGACGCCCAGGCCGACGACCGCCATCCCCATCACCGACCCGCCGGCGAAGGCGACCTGGAGCGCGGCGTTCAGGTCGGTCCGGGCCGCCTGGGTGGTCCGCACGTTGGCCGCCGTCGCGACCCGCATGCCGAAGAAGCCGGCGAGGGCCGAGCAGAGCGCCCCGACGACGAACGACAGGGCGATCAGCGGGTGCTTGAAGCTGCCCGCCGAGGAGCCGCCGAGGTTCGCGACGACCAGCAGGGCGGCGACCGCCAGCACGAAGATCGCGAGGACCTTGTACTCGCGGGCGAGGAAGGCCATCGCCCCCTCGCGGATCGCCTGCGCGATCTCCTTCATCCGGTCGCTACCGGGGTCGCGCCTGCCGACGCTGACCGCGCGCGCCCAGGCGAACACCAGCGCGGCCACTCCGATCACCGGCACCAGCAGCAGCAGGTTGTCCATTCCAGCGCTCCTTCCGCGGCGGTCGTCACGTCCCGGGCGACCGCCGGTTGAAGGTCCTCATCGCTCCCTCGATCCCGTCCGCCAGGATCGTTTCCACGGCGTCGGCCGCCAGCCGGACGCCGATCTCGAACTCGTCCCGTTCCGCCGGCCCGGGCCGCCCGAGCACCCAGCGGACCAGGTCCT
>JAMOQA010000131.1 GCA_027064265.1 Acidobacteriota bacterium | reverse complement strand
CCGCCGCCTCGATCAGGTCGGCGATCAGCTTGGCGGAGATCGGCACCCGCGGGCGGTCCTTCCGCTCCTGCCGCGCGTAGCTGTAGTAGGGGATCACGGCGGTGATCCGCGCGGCGGACGACCGCTTGAACGCATCGAGCAGCAGGAGCAGCTCGAGGAGGTTCTCCGCCGGCGGGTTCGTCGGCTGGATGACGAACACGTCCGCCCCGCGAACGTTCTCCCGGATCTGGCAGTAGACTTCCCCGTCGGAGAACCGCTCGAGGAGCACGTCCCCCGGCGGCACCCCGAGGTACTCGCAGATCTCCCGGACGAGCGCCGGGTGCGCACCACCGCCGAAGACCTTCATGTCGGAAGACGTCATCGCGGGGCTTCCTCCAGGATCGTCGCGGGTCGGCCGGGCCGTCTCAGGCGCCGGGAACGCCGGGGCGCGGCCCGGCGGGGGGCAGGCCCTCGGCGGCGGGAGCGGTCTCCCCCGCGGCGGGCCGGAACGCCCGGTCCTGCTGTTCCTCGGCGGCCTCCCGGGGCCGCCGGCGCCCGCGGGCCGGCAGGCCGGCCGCGAGGGCCTCCTCGTACTTCGCCAGGACCTTCTCCTCGATCATCCGCCGCGTCTCGCTGTTCAGCGGGTGGGCGATGTCGCGGAAGGTCCCGTTCTTGCGCCGCTTCGAGGGCATCGAGATGAACAGGCCGCTGGTGCCGTTGATCACCTTGATGTCCGAGACGACGAAGCAGTCGTCGAAGACGATCGTCACGTACGCCTTGAGCTTCTCCTCGTCGACCGGGAACACGCGGATGTCGGTGATCTCCATGCTCGCTACCCCTCCCTCACGTCCTCCGGGGCCGCTCCCTCGGCAGCGTCCGCGTGACCCGGACCCAGGCCGCGGCCGGAACGCGCTCGAGGCGGCGTGCCGCCGCCTCCGCATCCTCCGCCCGGGGAAACAGCCCGAACACCGCGGTCCCGCTGCCCGTCATCGCGGCCCGTCCCCCGGCGTCCTCGAGCCCGGCGACCAGGTCGCCGATCTCGGGCACGAGCCGGATCGCCGCGGGCGCCAGGTCGTTGCCGACGGGCGGCAGGCCCGTTCCTCCCCGCTCCAGGTGGCGCAGGAACGCGCGCATCTTAGGGGCATCCCGCCGCGCCGTCAATCCTTTGCGCGCCTCCCGGTAGACGTCGGCGGTGGCGAGGGAGCGCGCCGGCCGCGCCAGGACGAGGGGGATCGGGGGCAGGTCCCGCAGGGCCTCGAGCCGGTCTCCCCGCCCCCGGCCGGCGGCGAGGCCCCCGAGCAGGAAGTAGGGAACGTCCGCGCCGAGCCCGGCGGCGAGCCTGGACGTCTCCTCGTCCGGGAGGACCCCCGGGAAGAGCGCGGCGAGGCACCGCAGGACCGCCGCGCCGTCCGACGACCCGCCCCCGAGGCCCGCCCCGGCGGGGATCCGCTTTTCCAGCACGATCCGGACGTCCACGGCGAGCCCCGAGGCGGCGAGGAAGGCCCGCGCCGCCCGGGTCGCCAGGTTCTCCTCCTCCGGGCACGGGGCCGCGGGACGCACCTCGAGCTCGACGCGCCCGGTCCCGCCCTCCCGGACCGACACCTCGACCCGGTCGCCGAGGGCCACCGCCTGGAACACCGTGGCGATCTCCGTGTAGCCGTCCGGCCGCGGCCCCAGGAGGTCGAGAACCAGGTTCACCTTGGCCGGGGCCAGGGTGCGGGCGGTGCGGCTCCCCTCCCCGCCGGTCACGACGACCCCGGCGCCCTCCGGTCGGTCGCTCATCGTCCCTCCCCGGCGGAGGGCGCGGTCCCGGCGTGCCCGTCCTCGCGGTGATGGACGAACCCCCGCGGGACCTGGGGCCAGGGGGGCGCCCGCCGCGCCGGCCGCGCCCGGGTGCGCTCCGCCTCGAGGAAACCCCCGCGCCCGTCCCGCGCCCGGAGACGGACCGGGTAGGGACACGGATCCTCCCGCGCGGGGCCCCAGGCGACCGTCGCCGACCAGCCACCGACGTGGAAGGGACGTTCCCCGCCCGCCCGCCGGGGTCGCCTCTCGAGGAGCAGCGATCCCGGGAGGGGGATCCCGGTCCAGCGCTCCCAGGTGGCCGCCACGTCCGGTCCGTCCACCGCCTCCCGGCGACGGGGGAGGAGGAGCCGCACCCG
>JAMOQA010000130.1 GCA_027064265.1 Acidobacteriota bacterium | reverse complement strand
CGTTCGCGGCGCCCCTCGTCGTGACGTGGCCCGACGGCACGGTCGAGGCGTTCGTCGTCCTCCGGGCGGCGGTCCTCGAGGGCCCCGTGCTTCACCTGCGGGCGGGGGCCGGCATCGTCGCGGACTCGGATCCGGCCCGGGAAGCGGACGAGATCCTGGCCAAGCTCCGGGCGACGGTGGCGGGCCTCGGGCTCCCGCTTCCCGCGGAGACGACGCACCGATGACGGGCGAGACCAACCTGCGGGCGGCCCTCGAGCTGGTCGACGGGCTGGTCGGCGGCGGGGTCTCCCGGGCGGTGGTCTCGCCGGGGTCCCGGTCGACCCCCCTCGCCGTCGCCTGCGCCGTCCATCCCGGCATCCGGGTCGTCCCGGTGCTCGACGAGCGGGGAGCGGCGTTCCACGCCCTGGGGATGGCCGCCGCCGCGGACGAACCGGTCCTGGTGGTGGCGACCTCGGGAAGCGCCCCGGCCAACTGGCTGCCGGCGGTCCTCGAGGCGAGCCACGCCCGGGTGCCCCTGGTCCTCGCCTCGGCAAGCCGGCCCTTCGACCTGGTGGCGTCGGACGCCCCCCAGTCGACCGACCAGGACCTCTTCGGGCGCGCCGTCCGACTCGCCGTCCGGCTCGACGCCCCGGCGGCGGACGGGCCGGGAGGAGAGCCCTGGCGCCGGGTCGGGGCCCGCGCCGCCGCGGCGAGCCGGGACCCGGTTCCCGGGCCGGTCCACCTGGACGTGCCGTTCCGCAAGCCCCTCCTGCCCCCGCGGCTGCCCCCCGTGGAGGACGCGCTCGGCCGGGTCCCCGCCGCCCCGGGGGTCGGCGAGGTCCGCGTCCACCCGGCGCGTCGTCTCCCCCGGGAGGAGGCGGTCGAGGCCCTCGCCGCGCGGGTCCGGCGGGCCCGCCGTCCCGTCCTCGTCGCCGGGCCCGGACCGGTGACGCGGTACCGGGAGCTCGGGAGGGTGGCCGCGTTCTGCCGGGAGACGGGGATCCCCCTGCTCGCCGAGGCGACCAGCGGCTGGCGCTTCCGCGGCGACCGCCACGGGACCTTTCCGGCCGGCGACCGGTTCGACCTCTGCTGGCGGCACCCGGCCGGGCGGCGGGCCCTCGAGCCGGACCTCCTGCTGGTGGTCGGCCTCCCGCCGGTCTCCCGGGGCCTCGCCGACCTGCTGGAAGGGGCGCCGGGCGTTCCGCTGGTCGTGCTGGCCGAGCACGGCTGGAACGATCCGTGGGGTCGGGCGGTGGAGGTCGTCGCCGGCGCGCCGGTCGCGACCCTCGAGGCCCTCGCCGGGCGGCTCGCCGGATGGTCCGCGGAGCCGGCGTGGAGCGCCGCCTGGGCGACCCTCGACGCTGCGGCGGAACGGGCGGAGGAGATCCTGGCGGCGGCGGAAGGCGGGGCCCGTCCCGTCCCGGAAGCCCGGGCGGTCCGGGCAACCGTCGCGGCCCTGCCGGAAGGCGCCCTCCTCCTCGCCGGGAACGGGCTCCCGGTCCGGGAGCTGGACCTGCACGTCCCCGGCGAGATCGCGGACCTCGCCGTGCTCCACCGGCGGGGCCAGAGCGGGATCGAGGGCGGCCTCGCCGAGCTCGCGGGCGCGGCCGCCGCGTGGCCGGGGCCCGCCCTCGCCCTCCTCGGCGACCTGGCCTTCCGCCACGACGCCGGCGGCCTCGAGGTGCTGGCCCGGACGGAGGGCACGGCCGTCGCCGTCGTCCTCGAGAACGGCGGCGGCCGGATCTTCGACGGCCTGCCGGTGGCGGGGGCGGGCCTGCCGGCGGATGCGTTCGAGACTCTCTTCCGCTGCCCGGGAGGGGCGGACCCGGTGGCCCTCGCCGGCGCCCACGGCATCGCCGCGGAGCGGGCGGAGGACGAGGCGGCGATCGAGGCCGCCATCGCCGCGGCCCTGCGCCGGGGCGGGGCCTCGGTGATCGCGGTCCCCACCGACGGGGACGGGATCGGGGAGAGAATGCGCCACCTGGCGGACCTTGCCGTCCGGGAAGCGGGGTTCGAGACGTGACGACCATCCCCGGCCGCGGGCCGGGACGGGAAGGAGAGACCAGCGCGATGAGCGGTGTCGAGTGGAAGGAGCTCCCCGGGTTCGAGGACATCCTCTACTTCAAGTCCGACGAGGGGATCGCGAAGATCGTGATCAACCGGCCCCACGTGCGGAACGCGTTCCGGCCGCGGACGGTCGAGGAGATGATGCGGGCCTTCGCCGACGTGCGGGACGACCCGTCGATCGGGGTCGCTATCCTCACCGGGGCGGGCACAGAGGCGTTCTGCTCCGGGGGCGACCAGAAGATCCGCGGCGACGGGGGGTACGTGGACGAGCGCGGGATCCCCCGCCTCAACGTCCTCGACCTCCAGCGCCAGATCCGGACGCTGCCGAAGCCGGTGATCGCGATGGTCGCCGGGTACGCGATCGGGGGCGGCCACGTGCTCCACGTGATCTGCGACCTGA
>JAMOQA010000129.1 GCA_027064265.1 Acidobacteriota bacterium | reverse complement strand
CAGTTCGCCGAGCTGGGAGCCGAAGTAGGTGCTGGCCGCCTCCCCCACCTGGTCGGCACCGGACGACCCGAGTTCCGCGCTGGTGCGACCGGTGACGAGCAGCAGCAGGATGTCCTGCCGGGAGAGCGCGGGGATCGACGAGAGGTGGTAGTCGAGGGAGGTCTCGGAGGCGTCCAGGTCGAAGAGGATCCGGTACCCCTGGATGCGGGTCTCTCCCCGGGCCACCAGGTGGACGGGCTGGCCCCGTGGATCGTCCAGCACCACCTGGCCCGAGAGGATCCGGTAGTCGAGCCCTCGCAGGCTGAACCGCCCTCCCTCGAGCAGGGTGACCGTCCCGGCGAACTCCGGGCTCGCCAGGGTGCCGGTGGCGCGGATCCGGGTCGCCGCGACCAGCTCGGCCACGTCGTTGCGCACGACCAGGGAGTCGTCGGCGACGAACTCCACGTCGAGTCCGATCCGCGAGAGCGGCCCCTCGGTCCGCAGCGCCGGCGCCTGCCAGCGCCGCCGCCGGCCGCTCGAGAGGAAGGCCAGCGGACCGGTGTACCGGCCGGCCAGCAGCTCGATGCGGCCCCGCACCTCGGGGGCGAGGAGCGCTCCGCCGATCCGCAGGTCGGCGTCGTAACGGCCGAGGAAGTCCTGGGGCACCGTCAGCGCGACGTCCCGCGCCCGCACCTCGAGGTCGACGGCGCCCGGCCGCCAGCCGTCCAGCACGACGGTGCCGGCGAGGGTGACGTCCCCGCCGCCGAGGGAGGCCGTCCCCCGCTCCACCCGCGCGACGCCGTCCTCGAGGACCAGGAGCAGCTCCACCTGGTCGACGCCGATCCCGGTCGGCAGGTGCCGGAGGCGTCCTCCGCTCACCTCGGCCCGGCCGGCGATTCGCGGATGGACCACCGGCCCCCGGACCCGCAGGTCGATCGTGGCGATGCCCAGCGCGACCAGGTCCGGGTTCAGGGACTCGAGGAGACCGAGGGGCACCGAGCCCGAGAGGGAGAGGTCGATCCCCGGGCCGTCGGGCCCGAGGAACGCGCCCCCCGAGAGGGCGAACGAGCCACCGGCGGGTTCCTCGAACCGCCAGGGGCCCTCGAAGGCGACTCGTCCACCGCCGATGGCGACCGTGCCCGGCTCCGGCGTCTCCAGGGTGAATCCCGCGCCCAGGACCTGCAGGCGCAACCCGGTGGCCCGGCCCTCCCAGGCGGCGGGTTCGAGGAGAGGTCCCGCGAGCTCCAGCTCGCCGCCGACGGTGCCGGAGAGCCCGGCGGGGGGAGTCGTCCCGCGCAGCTCGGCGATCCGCTCGAGGAACGGGAGGTCGCGGACCCGCACCCGCAGCCGGCCCCGGGGAGCATCCGGCAGGCCCGTGACCTCGAGCCGCGCCCGGAGGTGGTCGGTCCCGGTCTCGGCCGCGAAGCCACCGGGAAGACCCGAGATCTCCGCCTGCCCGTCCGGGACGGGCCGTCCGGCCACCACGAGCCTCCGCCAGGAGATGCCGCCACCGGCCGTCCACGCTCCTCCCGCTTCCCGGAGGGCCTCGAGGTCGAGGGCCACCCGGCCCCGCAGGTCGACCGGCAGCGGCACGAGGGAGAACGTCCCCGTGTCGGCCTCCACGTGCAGGTCCGGGATCCCGGAGAGAAGGTCCCGCGGATCGAGGACCGGCGCGGTCCCTCCCGCGACGAGTCCGCGGGCCCGGGCCGAGAGGCCGGGCACGCTGGCGGCCGCGAGGAGGCTCCCCCGCCCCGTCGGCCCCCGCCGGATCGCCGCGAAGGCCCGGGGCGGGTCGTTCCCCAGCGCCCGCAGCGAGACGACGCCGGTGCCGCGGGGCAGGTACGGGTCCAGCACCAGGTCCAGGGAGGCGTCCGCGAGCCACGGGCCGATCGTCTCCTCGACGATCCGCACCGGCGGCAGGAAGGTCGCCGGGAGGGCGGACGGCACCTGGCGACCGTCCAGCCGGACTCGCACGGGACGGCCGGGCCGCTTCCGCGCCCGGGCGACGAACCCGTCCCCCCAGGCGTCCGCCAGCCGACCGCTCGCCGTCCAGCGGCCGGACCCCCGCCACTCGACCGCCCCCTCGAGGAGGTGCCACCGGCTGCGCCCGATCCGGGGCCGCGCGACGGCCAGGCTCGCACGGAGCCCGCGGGGACGGACCCCCCGCCCCTCGGCCGACCCCGCGAGCGTGGTCCCCGCCGCCCCGAGCCGTTCCCGCAGCTCCGGCGGGAGCCATCCGCGGGCGACGGCCTGGTCGAGGAGGATCTCCACCCCCTCGCGCGGGATCGAGAGCCGCCGGACCCGGACGCTCCAGGGAACGTCGGGGGCTGGCGCACCCTCGAGCGCCACCTCGACGGCGAGGGGGCCGGTCCCCCAGGTCCCCGCGAGGGAGACCCGGCCGCCGTCCCCGCCGAGGCTGCCCCGCACCTCCCCGGCGAGGGGAAGGAAGACCCGGGCATCCTGCAGCTCGCCGGTCCACGAGACCCGGGGTACGCCCCCCGGCTCTCCCGACACCCGCACCCGCGCGTGGACCCGTCCGCTCACCGGGATCCCGGCGGGCACGTGCCCCTCCGCCAGCCCCGCGAGGTCGAGGTCGACGGTGCCCGCACCCTGCCACCCCTCGTCACGGGTCCAGGTGACCGCCAGGTCCGCGAGGTCCCCGAGGCCGCTCACCCCGCCCCGCACGTCCCGCACCACCGCCCGGCCCCGGGACGCCTCGAGGGTGGCGGAGAGGCCGCGGACCTCCCGCCCGGCGAACCGCACGGGGGAATCCCCGGGCAGTACCCGGGCGGTCACCGACCAGTCCCCGGGAACCCGCGCCCGGAAGCGGGCTTCCGCCCCGAGGGCTCCCTCGGCCTCCCCGGGGAGCAGGCGGGCCAGGTCCGCGCGGACCTCCGCGGAGCCGGCGATCTCGAGGTGATCCGGCAGGAAGGTGACCCCCAGGGAGCCCCGGGCCGAGCCCGCGCCACGGGACGCCCGGAACTCCGGCACCTCGAGCCGACCGCCCCGCAGGACCCACTCGAGGGCGACCTCCTCCAGGACGACCTCCCGGGCCCCGTCGCCCCGGCCGACCCGTAACCGGAAGGGGGCGGCGGCCAGGGTCCCGGCGAGGCCGCCGCCCGGCGGTCGGGAACCTTCCGCCCGGATCCCGCGGACGTCGAGGGAGAACGGCACGGCCCGGTCGGCCCAGCGGAGGATCCCCCGGCCCACCCGCACGCGGCGGAGCTTCCGGAGGATCGAGACGTCGAGGGCCAGCGGTTCCTTCCTCGGTGGCCCCGCGTCCACCTGGAGGTCGAGGGTGTCCAGGAGGACCTCCCGGGGGAGCACCCGGCCGGCGAGGAGACCCCATCCGTCCAGCTGAACCCGGGCCCCGCCGGCCGCGAGGCGGACCTTCGTCCCTCCCGGCACGGCGAGGCCCAGCCGCTCCACCTCGGCGGCCAGGGAGAGGGGATGGATCCGGAGGTCCCCGAGCTCCAGCTCGATGCCCCGGTCGGCAGCCGCCGCCTCGATCCGCTCCGCCACCGCGCGCCCCCCGCCGGGCGAGGAGAGCCACGCGAGAACGCCGAGGACGGCCAGGAGCCCCAGGGCCGGGGGGGCCAGGAGGGCGGCGAGCAGGAGCCGGCGGCGCCGGGTCATCTCCCTTCAACCCGCCCGCTCGAGG
>JAMOQA010000128.1 GCA_027064265.1 Acidobacteriota bacterium | reverse complement strand
CGGCCGGATCTCGTCCTGTGCGACGTCCTGATGATGGGCATCTCCGGCTACGAGGTCGCGGAGGCCCTCGCGGAGGACCGGGTCCCCGTACTGCTCCTCACCGGCCCCTTCGAGCCGTTCGACGAGGAACGGGCCCGCCGCGCGGGAGCCGTCGGGTACCTGGCGAAGCCGTTCGAACCCCGCGTCCTGGTCGAGCGGGTCCGGGAGATCCTGGGCGCCGGTCGGGAACCTGCCCCGGCGCCGGCACCCCCGCAGCCCGGACCTTCCGGCACCCCGGGAGAAGTCCTCTCGCCGGTGCCACCGCCACCTCCGTCCGGCGACGACGACGGACCCCTCGACGTCCGGGAATCCACCGCGCCCGGCGAACCGGCACGTCCTCCCGCCAGGGTCCCCCTCCCGGGGGACGTCGACTTCGATGTCGGGGGACCCGCGCCGACCGGGCCGACCGCCTCCTCTCCCTCCGTGCCCCCGGTCCCGCCCGAGGTCGTCCGCGAGGAGGTCCGCCGGGTGGTGGCGGAGCTCGCCCCGGGCATCGTGCGCGAGGTCGCCTGGGAGATCGTTCCCGACCTGCTCGAGCGGCTGCTCCGCGAGGCGGCACCCGCGCCCCCCGGCCACCGTTCTTCCGGAGAAGAAGACCGATGATCCTCGAAAAGGCGTTTCGACCCGAGGCCTACGAGCCCCGGATCGGCAAGTCGTGGGACGAGGCGGACATCTTCCGGGCCGATCCGGCCTCGGGAAAGCCCCCCTTCTCCCTCGTGATCCCGCCGCCCAACGTCACGGGCACGCTGCACATCGGGCACGCCCTGGACTACACCCTGCAGGACATCCTGGTCCGGTGGCACCGGATGCGGGGCGAGGACGCGTGCTGGGTGCCCGGCAGCGACCACGCGGGGATCGCCACCCAGATGGTCGTCGAACGCCACCTGCGCGAGCAGGGCACGAGCCGGCACGAGCTGGGACGGGAGAAGTTCCTCGAGAAGGTCTGGGAATGGAAGCAGGTCTACCGGGACCGGATCATGGCGACCCTCCGGCGCCTCGGTTGCTCCTGCGACTGGTCCCGGGAACGGTTCACCCTCGATCCCGGCTTCTCCCGGGCGGTCCGCGAGACGTTCGTGCGCCTCTACGAGGAGGGGCTGATCTACCGGGACAAGCGCCTCATCAACTGGTGCCCCTCGTGCCTGACCGCGCTCTCCGACCTGGAGGTCGACCGGGACGACCCCGAGGAAGGGGAGATGTGGTCGTTCGCCTATCCCCTGGAGGGAGGAGGCGAGATCGTGGTGGCGACCACCCGCCCCGAGACGATGCTCGGCGACACGGCGGTCGCCGTCCACCCGGAAGACCCGCGCTGGAAGGACGTGGTCGGCCGGCGCGTGATCCACCCGTTCTTCCCCGAGCGGGAGATCCGGGTGATCGCGGACGAGATCCTCGCCGACCCGGAGACCGGCACCGGGGCGGTGAAGGTGACGCCGGCCCACGACCCGAACGACTTCGCCTGCGGGCGACGCCATGGCCTCCCGGAGATCTCGATCTTCGACGAGCACGGCCGGGTGAACGAAGCGGGCGGTCCCTTCGCCGGCATGGACCGGTTCGAGGCCCGGGAGGCGGTCAAGCGAGCCCTCGAGGAGAAGGGGCTGGCCCGCGGTTCGCGCAAGCACCTGTACGCGCCCGGGCGATGCCAGCGCTGCCGGACGATCGTCGAGCCGATGGTCAGCACCCAGTGGTTCGTGCGGGCGAAGCCGCTGGCGGAACCGGCCCTGGCCGCGGTCCGCGAGGGGCGGATCCGCTTCGTGCCCCGTTCGTGGGAGAAGACCTACTTCCACTGGCTCGAGAACATCCAGGACTGGTGCATCTCGCGCCAGCTGTGGTGGGGGCACCGGATTCCCGCCTGGTACTGCGCCGACTGCGGCCACGTCACCGTCGTCCGCGAGGACCCGGAGCGCTGCGCCTCCTGCGGGAGCGAGCGGATCGAGCAGGACCCGGACGTGCTCGACACGTGGTTCAGCTCCGGGCTCTGGCCGTTCGGCGTCTTCGGCTGGCCCGACGATACCGAGGACCTGCGGCGCTACTACCCGACCAGCGTCCTCGTCACCGGGTTCGACATCATCTTCTTCTGGGTCGCGCGGATGATCATGGCGGGCCTCCACCTGACCGGGAAGGTCCCCTTCCGCACCGTCCTGTTCCACGGCCTCGTCCGGGACGCCCAGGGACGCAAGATGTCCAAGTCCCGGGGGAACGCGGTCGATCCCAACCAGGCGATGGACGAGCACGGCGTGGACGCGGTCCGGTTCACCCTGGCCGCCCTCGCGAGTCCCGGCTCGGACCTGGCCCTCTCGGAGGAACGGCTCGCCGGCTACCGGGCCTTCATGAACAAGCTCTGGAACGCGACCCGCTTCCTCCTGATGAAGGTGCCGCTGGTGGACGAGCCGCGCGCCACCTGGAGCGAGGACGACCTGGACGACCTGGACCGCTGGTTGCTGGCGGAGTGGGACGAGACGGTCCGCGCGGTGCAGGAGGGCATGGAGGAGTTCCGCTTCGACCACGTGGCCGAGCGGATCTACCACTTCCTCTGGCACTCCTTCTGCGACTGGGCCCTCGAGTGGTCGAAGCCGGACCTGGCCGAGGGCGCGGACCCGGCCCGCGCCCGCACCCGGCTCTCCGTTCTCCTCCACGTGCTGGACGGCGCCCTGCGCCTGCTCCACCCGATCGCCCCCTTCATCACCGAGGAGCTCTGGCAGCACCTGCCGCGCCGCGAGGGGGACCCCCGGTTCCTCGCCATCGCCTCCTGGCCCTCCGCCGGGGACGCCCCGGCCGGGGCCGCCGAGGCGCGCGCGCGGGTGGAGGAGCTGCTCGTCGAGCCGGTCGTCGCCGCGCGGGGCCTGCGCGCGGCCGCCGGCATTCCGCCCGGCAAGCGCATCCCGGTGGTGCTCCGCCCGCGGCGCCGGGAGATCGCCGGGCACCTCGAGGCCCTCGCCCCCCGGGTCGCGCTCCTCGCCCAGGCGGACCGGGTGGACGTCGCGGACACGCCGCCCGAGGGTCCCCAGGTGCGCCGCGTGCTCGACGCCGTAGAGGTCATCCTCCCGCTGGCGGGTGCGATCGACGTGGAGGCGGAGCGGGCCAGGCTCGCGAAGGAAGAGAAGAAGCTGGCGAAGGACCTCGCGGCGGTGGAACGCAAGCTGGCCAACGAGGGATTCCTGGCGAAGGCGCCCCCCGCGGTCGTCGAGAAGGAACGGTCGCGGAAGACCACCCTCGCCGAGCGGCTCGCCGAGATCCGCTCGCTCCTCGAGCAGCTCGGGGGCGCGTGATGCCGGCGCCCGCGTTCCCCCGGGACGAAGCGCTCCGGGTCGTCCGCGAGGCGCTGCGCGAGGACCTGGGCGAGGCGGGGGACATCACGACCCGCGCGGTCTTCCCCGAGCCGGTCCGGGGGAGGGGACGGCTGGTCGCCCGGGAGGAACTGGTCCTCGCCGGGGTGGACCTCGCCACGCTGGTCATGCAGGCCGGGCCGTTCCCGGGAGCCGACCCGGTCCGGGTCGTCGAGGCGCGCAGGGACGGCGAGCGCCTCGGCCCGGGGGAGGTGCTGGCGGTCCTCGAGGGGGACGTGCGCACCCTCCTCGCCGGCGAGCGGGTCCTCCTGAACCTCCTC
>JAMOQA010000127.1 GCA_027064265.1 Acidobacteriota bacterium | reverse complement strand
GGTCGATGGCGCGCTCCGGCTCGCCGAGGAGACCGGAGAGGATCCCGTCGACGGTGTAGAGCCCGGGCAGGACGAGGGTCCCGACCGCCTCCAGCATCCGTCCCGCCTGGCGGGCCCGTTCCCGCTCCCGGGCCACCGCCTCCCGCAGGGACCGGGCCTCCTCCCGGTAGGCGATCAGCCGGGCCTCGAGGGTGGGGTCGACCTTTCCCGGACCGGCGGTGGCGTCCGGCCGCTCCGCGGGCGGGGCGAGAACGGTCCACCCGAAGGCGAACCCGGCCAGGGCGAGGGCGCCGGAGACGAGGGCGCTCCCTCCCCCGAGGGATGCGCCGGCGAACGCCCCGACGGCCATGGCGGCCGCCGGCAGCACCCGGAGCAACAGCGAGGTCGACCTCTCGGACATCGCGGGTCCTCCCGCCCGGTCCCGCGCGCACGGGGACCGGACGGGGGAGAAGATGGGTCCCGGGGCGTCCCCGGGCAATCCCGGCCGGACCCGGTCAGTCGAGGGACATGGCGACCAGGCGGGAGATGCCCGGCTCGGGCATCGTGACGCCGTAGAGAACGTCGGCCATCTCCATCGTGCGCTTGTTGTGGGTGATCAGGATGAACTGGGTCCGCCCGGTGAAGCCCCGGAGCACCTCCGTGAAGCGGCTGACGTTGGCCTCGTCGAGGGGAGCGTCCACTTCGTCGAGGAGGCAGAACGGGGGCGGCTGGTAGCGGAAGATCGCGAACAGCATGGCGGTGGCCACCAGGGCCTTCTCCCCTCCCGAGAGCAGGCTGACCGACTGGAGCTTCTTGCCCGGGGGCTGGCAGACGATCTCGATGCCGCTCTCCAGGGGATCGTTCTCGTCCTCGAGCACCAGGTCCGCCTTCCCGCCCCGGAACAGGATCGCGAACTGCTCCTTGAAGTGCCGGCGGATCTCCCGCCACGCCTCGAGGAACCGGTCCCGGCTCTCCCGGTCCATCTTCCGGATCGAGGAGGTCAGCTCGGCGATCGTCGACTCCAGATCTTCCTTCCGGGAGGAGAGCTCCTCGAACCGGGCCGAGAGCTCGTCGTACTCCTGTTCCGCCAGGGGGTTCACGACGCCGATGCGCTGGCGCTTGCCCCGCAGCTCCTCGAGACGGGCGGAGAGCCAGCGCTCGTCGGCAAGGACCTCGCGGTCGATCCCCTCCGGGGGCTCGGGGGCCAGGTCCCGGGGCTCCACCCCGAGCTCCTCCCGGCAGGTCTCGACCACGTGGGCGAGGTCGGAGCGCAACCGCTCGACCTCGAGGCCGAACCGCTCCCGGCGGGCGCGGATTCCCTCGAGCTCCCCGAGAACGACGTCGAGCCGCTCCTCGAGCCCGTGCACGGCCGCGCTCGCCTCGCGCAGCCGCCCGGTCACCTCCTCGAGCCCCTCCTCGGCCCGGGCCACCTGCTCCCGCAGGCGGTCCCGCAGCCGGCTCGTCTCCTCCGCCCGCCGGGCCAGCTCCGCGATCGTCCGCGCGGCAGCCTCCGCGGCCTCCTCGCCTTCCTCCCGGCGCCGGGCGAGCCGCTCGATCTCGGTACGGACCCGCTCCGCCTCCCGGCGGGTCGACTCCACCCGCTCCCCGAGCACCCGCTCGTCGGCCAGGCGGTCCGCGAGGACGTCGGAGGCGACCCGGACCTTCTCCTCGGCGGCCTCGAGCTCCCGGCGAGCCTCCGCGAGGCGCTCCCGCGCCTCGGCCACGGCCCCCTCGGCAGAGGTCAGTTCCGCGGCCAGCGACTCGGCTTCCGCGGCGGCCCGCTCCGCCGCCCGCTCCGCCTCGGCGGCGATCTCCGCGGCGAAGGCGGTCTCCCGGTCGAGCCGTTCCAGGTCCCGGCTCCCCTGGTCCACGGCGAGACGGATCTCCTCCGCCTTCCGGCTCGCCTCCGCGAGTTCCGCCTCGAGGCGCGCCCTCGTCTCCCGGGTCTCGGAAAGGCGCTCCCGGGCGGCGGCGACCGCCGCGGCGGCCGCCTCCATCTCCGTCTCCAGGCGGCCCACTTCCCGGGCCAGTTCCTCCCGCCGCCGGGCCCGGGCGAGGAGTCCCTCCCCGCTCCCCTCCCCGACCAGGGTGACGAGGCCGCTGCGGTGGACCACGTGCCCCTCGGGGGACAGGTAGTTCCAGTCCGGCCAGCGCCGGTGCAGGTCGAGGGCGGTTGCCAGGTCCTCGACGAGGACGGCGTCCTCGAGCCGACAGGAGAGCTGCCCGTTGAGCTCCGCCCGGGCCCGCAGCCGGGCGGCGAGACGACCGCGCACCCGGGGATCGGCCGCGAGTTCCGGCGGGAGCGGGCGCTCCGCCTCGCAGGGGCGCCGGGAAGGCGCGTCCAGGGGCAGGAACGTGACCTCCCCGCGGATTCCCAGGCCGAGGCCGGCCAGGACGTCCTCCCGGCCCTCGACGACGACCGCCGGCAGCGCCCGGCCGAGGAACGACTCCGCCGCCGCCTCGACCTCCCCGTCCACCTCGAGCAGGTCCGCGAGGACGCTCCGGGCCGCGAGGCGTCCCTCCCGGGCCTTCTCGAGCACCTCCCGGGCCGGGTCGGCCCCGGCGAGACGGACCTCGAGGGAATCGAGGGCCGCCTTCTCCCCGCTGCGCGCCGCGAGCTCGGCGGCCAGCCGGGCCTCCTCTGCCCGCGCTTCCTCGAGCCGCCGCCCGGCCGCCTCCTCCGCCGCCCGGGCCTCCTGCAGGCGACCCGCCAGCTCGTCCACCCGCTCGCGGGCGACCCGGAGGGTCTCGCGGTCTCCTTCCAACCTTCCGGCCAGTTCCCCGCGCCGCGCCGCCAGCCGATCGCGGGTGGCGAGTGCCTCCTGGTGCCGGTCGCGCTCCCGGGAGGCCTCCTGGCGGGCCGCCGCCAGCCGGGCGGCCAGGTCCGCCCGCCGATGCATCTCCCCGTGGAGCGCCTCCTCGAGTTCCCTCACCCGCTGCCGGGCCGCTTCCATGCCGCGCCGGGCCGCCGCGACGGCTTCACGGGCCTCGGCGACGGCGGAGGCCCGGGCCCGCCGTTCGGCGGACAACTTCTCGAGACGCTCCTCGAGGGCGGCGAGTTCCCGCTCCCGGGCACGCCGCTCCTCCTCGATGCGGCGGCCCTCCCCCGCCCGGCGCGCGGCCTCGGCCCGCAACGCCTCCGCCTGCTCGCGGGAGGACGCGATCTCCCGCTCGGCGCGTTCCAGCTCGAGGCGCAGCCGATGCAGCTCCTCCGACTTCGCCTCGCGTTCCCGGCGGGTCGCCTCGAGAACCTCGCGCGCGGCCTCGAGGCGAGCCTGGAGGCGATCCCGCTCACGGGCGACGTGATCCCCTTCCCGGCGCGCCACCTCGTGGGCCTGGCCGGCGCGCTCGAGCCGGCCGGCGAGATCGTCGACGCGCCGGCGGATCCAGAAGCCCCGCAGGGCCCGGATCTCCTCGTCGAGCCGCCGGGCCCGCCGCGCCGCCGCCGCCTGCCGCTTGAGGGAGCGGCGCTGGCGTTCCACCTCGCGAAGGATGTCGTCGACCCGGAGGAGATTGGCGCGGGTCGCCTCCAGCTTGAGCTCCGCCTGCCGGCGGCGCCGCTTGTACCCCGCGATTCCGGCCGCCTCCTCGATGAACAGCCGTCGCTCCTGGGGGCGGGCGGTGACGAAGGCGGCGACCCGGCCCTGGTCGATGACCGCGTAG
>JAMOQA010000126.1 GCA_027064265.1 Acidobacteriota bacterium | reverse complement strand
CTCCGGGCAGGTCCCGGTAGTCCATGAAGTCGATCCGGACCCGGTCGGAGAGCCCGGCCTCGGCGACCAGGCGGCGACCGGTCTCCACCTGGTTCCGGGAGAGCGTGATGCCGTGCGCCTCGACGCCGTACCGTTCCGCCGCGAAGATCACGAACGAGCCCCACCCGCACCCGATGTCGAGGACCTTCATCCCCGGCCGGAGGCCGAGCTTGCGGCAGACCAGGTCGAGCTTGGCCTCCTGGGCCTCCTCGAGGGTCATCCCCTCCCGGTTCCACCAGGCGCACGAGTAGACCATGCGCCGGTCGAGGAACACCCGGTAGAAGTCGTCGCCGACGTCGTAGTGGTGGCGGATCGCCTCGGCGTCCCGTTCCTTCGTGTGCTTCTCCCCGGCGAGACGCGCGGTGCCCCCCGGGACCCCTTCCGCGGGCCGCGGGGGCCGGGGCAGGCGCAGGGCGAGGAGCCCCAGGCGCCAGGCGAGACCGGTCGACGGGGGATGGGTGGCGAGGGCGACGGCGATGTCGAAGGCGAGGTCGATGTTCCCCTCGAGGTCGACGAGGCCGGCGAGGTACGCCTCGGCGAGGGAGACCGCGTCCCGGCCGATCAGCAGCACCCGGAGGGCCGCCGGGTGCCGGAGGCGGACCCGCAGCTCCGGGTCGGGCGCATTGCCGGGCACCCGGGTGCCGTCCCAGAGCTCCAGGCTCCAGGGACGCTCGCCGAGCGGGCGGAGGAGCTCGGCGAGCAGCTCCCGTGCGCGGCGTACGAGCGGCGAGGCTGGCGGGCCGGGCGGCGGCCCGGCAGGGGAACGAGGGGGTTCGTGGCCCAAGGACATCGGGAATCCTCCGGCCGCGGGGGAACGTAGACGCAAGATACGGCGAAAGAACCCCGCCTTCAGCCCGGACTTGTCGACGGGGATCATTTTCCCACCACCGGGCCGGGCGCGTCATCCGCCGCGATCCCCGCACGGGACAACGCGCCCGTTCGGGGGCATCATGAACCGTTCGCGCCCTTCCGGACCCCGGCCGGGGGCGTGCATCCCGGGAGCCCGGGAACCATGATCCAACCGGGGGACGGGAAGGGCGATGATGCTGGCGATCCTCGCGGGCCTGCTGACGGGCTTCTTCCTCGGCCTGACCGGGGCCGGGGGGTCGATCCTGACGCTCCCCGCCCTGATCCTGCTCGTCGGTCTCGCGCCCCACGACGCGGTCGCCGCCACCCTGGTCTCCGTCCTGCTGACCGCGCTGACCGGCATCGTGCCCCACGTGACCGCCGGCCACGTCCGCCTGCGGGCCGGCGCCGCCCTGCTCGCCGGAAGCGCCCCCGCCGCCCTCGTCGGCGGGTACCTCGGCCGGGACCTGCCCGAGCCTCTCCTGATGACCGCCTTCGGCTGCCTGATGGTCTGGGTCGCGTGGCGGATGTGGCGGAAGGACCACGACGCCCCCCGCCCCCGGGCGAGCACCCGCCGCCTGGTCCTCCTCGGCGCCGGGGTCGGCCTGCTCTCGGGGACCCTCGGGCTCGGCGGCGGGTTCCTGATCGTCCCGGCCCTGGCCGGCCCGGGAGGCCTCGCCATGCAGGAGGTCGCCGGCACCGCGATGGCTCTCGTCGCGGCGAACGCCGGTGCGGGCCTCGTCGGCGCCCTCGCCCGGCTGCCCGACGTGCCGTGGCACCTGGTGCTGCCGTTCGTCGCCGCGTCCCTGGTCGGCGGCCAGGTCGGCTCGCGCATGACGGCCCGCCTTCCGGCCCGGCAGATCGCCCGCGTGTTCGCCGTCGTCGTGGTGGTGGTCGGCGCCGAGGTGCTCTGGACCTGGATCCCCCGCCTTCTTCCCCTCGCCTGATCCCCCCGTTGCCCGATGCGGGCGCCCTGCCGGGTGCCCCTGCATGTTCACGTTTCGCGGAAGAACGAGACAAGCGCGTCCCGAACAGACGTAGCGGCGCAGCGTGCTGCGCCCGTGTCGCCCGCAGGACCACCACGGTTGGCCGCGCGTTGCGCGTCTCGCGGATTCCCGTAGGGGCGCAGCGTGCTGCGCCCGTGTCGCCCGCAGGACCACCATGGTTGGCCGCGCGTTGCGCGTCTCGCGGATTCCCGTAGGGGCGCAGCGTGCTGCGCCCGTGTCGCCCGCAGGGCGACCCCGGTTTCTCAGAGGACGCGGTGCAGCTCGTCGAGGGAGACCCGCCAGGCGGGCACGCCGCAGTACCGCTTCCCTTCCGGGCACCACGGCGCCCGCCCTCCCCGCTTCCGGAGCGAGCACGGCGGGAGCAGCCACCGCCCGAGGCGCGGATGCACCTTCCGCACCTGGCGCGCCTCGTCCAGGGACGCGTGCCAGATCTCCTCCTGGGCGTTGAGGCAGAGCCGCATCGCGTGCTTGTGCCGCAGCGCGACGAAGTCGGCGGACTCCGTGTACCGGACGGCCACCGCGTTGGGCAGCAGGTAGACCAGGGCCTCCGCGGGAACGCCCCGCCGGTGCAGCTCCCCGAGGGCATCCCACGTCCGGGAACAGGTCTCCTCGAAGAGCCGCAGCGCCTCGTCGCTCTCCCGCACCAGGGCGGGCACGATCACGTCGGGCTCGTCCGTCACCTGGGCGAGCAGCACCGGACGGCTCGCCGGCGTCGTCCGGTGACGCTGGTCCTGGGAATCGGCGGCGTGGGAGAGCTTCCGGCGGAACGTGTAGTGGGCGTGGTGCAGGGCCCGGGTCACCTTCGCCACGGTGTCCAGGTTGAGGGCCTCGCCCCGCAACGGGTTCCGCGCCGGATCGAGCAGCAGGGCGAGCGACTCGTCGTCGTCCATTGCGTCCGGCGCCAGTCCGAGCACCTCGCGCACCGCCTCGGCGACGACCGCTTCCGCGTTCGCGCCCCAGTCGACGAGCCGGGAGGCGTGCCCCCCGAGGGATGCGTCGAACCGCTCCCGGAACCGCCGGGCCCGGGACGGATCGTACGAAACCTCCAGGGGGTCCTCCCCGGCCGTGGCCATGGCCCGCGCTTCCGGCTGCTCCACGATCGCGAGGGCGGCCTCCCCCAGGCGTTCCAGGTCGGGGTCGACCCGCAGGGCCTCTTCCCACATCGTCCCGACGAGCAGTTCCAGCTCCGACGGGACGTCCGCCTGCCGCGCCAGCCGCCGGTAGCGAAGCAGCGTCAGCAGGGAGACCGTGTGGAGCATGCGGGTCCAGGTGGCCACCGGCAGGACGTACCGCGCGGCCTCGAGCGCCTTCTTCCGCACCGTCCCCCGCCACCGTTCCGGGTGCTTCGCTCGGGCCGGCCACCGCGCCGCCCACAGGGAGAAGGCCACCGGCTCCAGGAGCTCGACGAGCCGCCGGTAGGCGGCGTGCTGGGCCCGGACGGTATCGAGCCAGAGGGAGCGGGCGGCCGGGTCGGCGAACCGCGGCACGACGTGGGCCCCTTCCCGGACCGTCACGTACCGCTGGGAGACCTGCTCCGAGTTGTAGAAGGGGTGCGCGTGGAGGAACGCCCAGACCGCGTGGCGGGAGACCCGGTCGAGGGCGAAGACGAAGTGGGGATGCTGGAAGACCGTGTGGTGGCCGGCCCGGTACAGGTCGTCCACCAGGGCGTCCCGCCGGGCCCGCGCCCCGGGATCGCCCCCGGCGCCGACGTCCTCCGGGAGCACCAGTCCGTTGCGGGCGACGCAGCTCCGGGCG
>JAMOQA010000125.1 GCA_027064265.1 Acidobacteriota bacterium | reverse complement strand
CCCCCGGACCCGCGGCGCCGCCCGGCGGCGGAGGTGCTCGTCGGCGACCTCCCGGTGGGGGGCGCCGCCCCGCCGCGGGTCGAGGTCGTGCTCCCGGCAACGGCGGCGCCCGGCCGGGCCGCCGGGCTCATGGGGCTGGAGCCGCCCTGCGAGGCGATCGACCTCGCGGCGGATCGACCGGAGGAGGTCGAAACGGCCCTGGCCACCCGGGGCCGGGCCGGGGCGGGGGGACCCGCCCGCTGCCTCACCCTCCGGGGAGAGGCGCGCGCCGTCCTCGCCCGGCCCGGCGTCCGGGCACGCCTCGAGGCGTCCGTCGACCGGATCGGGATCGTCCTCGCCCCCGGGGAGGACCCCGCGGAGTTCCTCGCCGACGTGCCGCGGATACCGGTCCTCCTGCTCCTCGAGGTTCACGACCCGCTGCCGGCGGCCGCGGCCGGGATCGTCGCGTTCGCCCGCGCGCTGGCGGGCCGCGCGCCCCGCCTCCTCGCGGGGCTCGCACCGGCGCCCGGCGTCGACCCGATCCCGGCGTACCGGCTCCTCGCCGCCGCCCTCGACCGGGCCGGGAGCCGGGTGCCGATCGTCCTGTCGCTGCCCGCTCCGGCCGGGGACGAAGACCCCCGCCTGCGGGACGGGGGCGTCCTCGGGTCCCTCCTGCTCGACGGGATCGGCGACGCGGTCCGCCTCCCCGGCGGGGACGACCCGGCCACCGTCGTCGACCGCGTTCACCGGGTCCTCCAGGGGGCCCGCCGCCGCTTCGAGCGGGCCGAGTTCATCGCGTGCCCTTCCTGCGGGAGGACCCTCTTCGATCTCGAGGAGACCGTGGCCCGGGTGCGGGAGAGGACCGGGCACCTGAAGCTCCGGATCGCCGTGATGGGCTGCATCGTCAACGGCCCGGGGGAGATGGCCGACGCCGACTACGGGTACGTCGGATGGGGCCCGGGGAAGGTGGCCCTCTTCGCCGGGCGCGAGCTGGTTGCCCGGGACGTTCCCGCGGAGGAGGCGCCGGATCGCCTGGTCGAGCTGATCCGGGCCCGGGGTGACTGGATCGATCCTCCCCCGGGGCGGCAGGGGTGACGGGCGCTTTCGACGCGCGAAGCCCCTGGAAATGCAGCGTGTTGACGGCCGAGGTGTCGGATCCTGGACACCGGGGCCCGGCGCGAGGCATCCCGCGCGGCGTGCCCGCGGCAGGCGAAATCCATTGCGGGACGCGGGGTTCCGTCCCCACCGCCCCCCCGGACGAGTGCTGGCACGGGGGTTGCTCTATCGAGAGACGTCCGGCAGCCCCTTCGAGACGGGCACACGGGACGGCAGCAGGGGCTCCGGACCGGACCTCTCCTCTCGGGACCTCCGCACCCTGGGTCAGGGACCCCCGGCGACGGGCGCCGGGGGTTCCGCTTTCTTGGTGGACGAGGGAACCGGCACCAGGGAAGAGGGGCGGGCGCTCCCGCGCCCGCCCCTCGCGTCCTCTCCGAACGACGCCGCTCAGGCGCCCGGGGAAATCCGGAACCGCTCCGCCTCGGAGCGCAGCAGGCCGGCCAGCTCGGCCAGGTTGCCCGCCTCCTCGTTCGTGGCCTCGGCGACCCGCTGCTGGTCTTCCACGGAACCGGCCACTTCCTCGAGGATCTTCGCGGTCTCGGAGCTTCCCTCGGCGACGCCCTGGACGGCGCCCGAGACCTGCCGCGAGGCGTCCCGGGCCCGGGCCATGTTCGAGGCGATCTCGCCGACCGCCATCGACTGCTGGGAGACGGCGGAAGCGATCTCCGAGCTGATCTTCTGGAGCTCGTCGATGATCGAGCCGACCTGCTCGACGGCCCCGGAGGCGTCGTGGACCCGCTGGTTGATCTGCTCGAGGAGTGCCGTGATCCCCTCGGTCGCCTCGGTGGTCTGCTTCGCCAGTTCCTTCACCTCGGCGGCGACGACCGCGAACCCCTTGCCCGCCTCGCCGGCGGAGGCCGCCTCGATCGTCGCGTTGAGCGCAAGGAGGTTGGTCTGGTCGGCAATCGTGCTGATCACCTCGAGGATCCGGGCGACCTCGCCGGCGACCCGGGAGAGCTCGGTGACGAGGCTGCCCGCCTGGCTGGTCGCGTCCAGCGCCTGGCGGGCGATCGACTCCTCGTGCTGGCAGTTCCGCGCGATCTCCGCCACCGACGCCGACAGCTCCTCGGCGCTCGCCGCGATCGAGTCGATGCCGGTCGAGACCTCGTCGACGCCCTGGGCGACCGTCCGGATCTCCTCGGAGACCCGCCGGCTGCGGGTGGCTCCCTCGCGACTCTTGCCCGAGGCCTCGAGGGAACGCTCCCGCAGCTCGCCGGCCGACTCCCGGAGGGAGCGGGACGTCTCGGCGAGGGAGGAGCTGACCTCCTGGATCCCCGCGACCAGCCGGGAGAGCTTCTCGCCGAGACCGTTGGCAGCGGCCAGGGTGTGGTCCAGCTCGTCCCGCGGCTCCGCCGGCGCCTCGGCCCGCCGGGTCAGGTCACCCTCGCCGTAGGCCTCGAGGAGCGACTCGACGGCGGCCAGTTTCCGGGACACCGCCCGGGCCGTCATGATCCCGAGCCCGAGAGCGACCGCCGCGATCAGGAGACCGGCGAGCTGGATCCGGAGGAGCGTCCCGACCCGGGCTTCCGAGGCCTTCTGCATCATGCCCACCGCCGCGTTCATCTCCTTGAGGAGGGGCACGTTGTTCGCGAGCACGTGGTGCAGCGACTCCTCGGCGTCCGGCGACCCCTCGAGGACCGACTCGAGGGCCCGGTAGAAGGGAGCCCACATGGAGCTGACCTTCTCGAGCTGGGCCCGGATCTCCCCGGTGGCCGGGGGACACTGCTTCCACTCGGTCTTCGAGAGGTCGAGGGAGAGGGGGGCCTCGCCCCCGTTCTCGAGGGCGGCGAGGGTCTTGTCGAAGACGGCCGCCGTGTTGCGTGCGGCCGCCCGCCACTTCGCCGCCTCTTCCTCGTGGCCCAGGGCCGCGTGGCGGGAGTAGATCAGGGCCTCCTTCGTCATCTTCTGGGTCAGCATCCGCTGGCGGCCGGCCAGGTTGATCAGGAGGCCGTCCGCCTCCTGGCGGCTGGTGACGAGCCAGGTGGCGAGGAAAACGCCTCCCCCGACGATCGCCGGGGCGATGGCGAGGAGCAGGAGTCTCGTGCGGATCTTCATGGGCGTCTCCGGGTACATCCCCCCCCGGCAAGGTCCCGGGGTTCAGGAGTAATGACCGGAGCGCCGCGGGGCAACCCGGCGGGATCAGGGCTCCCGGGAACCGTCCGGCGCGAGCCGGCCGAGACGCCGCTCGAGGGCCCGCACCCGGAAGGCGAGGCGGGCCACCCAGGCGGCCACGAGGAGGAACCCGGAGAGGAAGCCCCAGAACATCCAGGAGAGCGTGTTCATCGCAGCCCTTCCTCCATGTCGGCCGCCCGCTCGGCGGCGGCAACGGCGTCCTCCACCCGCGCGAGGCGCCAGCGGAGCAGGAGAAGCCCGGCGTGGGCGAGGGTCAGCCCGACCATCCCGAGGAGGAACGCCCGGAGCATCTCGGGGGCGAGGCCGCCCCCCGAGCGGCCGAACACCACGGGGTGGTTCCCGCGCCACCAGTCGACCGACTTGTAGACGATCGGCAGGTCGAGGAACCCGACGATCGCCAGGATCGCCGAGAGGCGCGC
>JAMOQA010000124.1 GCA_027064265.1 Acidobacteriota bacterium | reverse complement strand
TCGCCACGACGACCTGGCTGCCGCGCATCCCGATCACGTGCTGGATCGCCCCGGAGATCGCGAGGGCCACGTACAGCTTCGGCGAGACCGTCTGGCCGGACGACCCGACCTGGTGCTCGTGGGGCAGCCACTCGTTGTCCACCACGGGCCGGCTGGCACCGACCGCGGCACCGAGGGCCTTCGCGAGCCCGCCGACCAGGCTCTCGAACGTCTCCTTGTCACCGAGCCCCCGGCCGCCGGAGACGATGATCTCGGCGGCGGTGAGGTCGACCGCCTGGTCGCCCGCCGAGAGCACCTCGAGCACCTTCCGCCGGAGCTGGTCCGGCGAGAGGGCGGCGTCCTTCCGGGTGACCGTCCCGCCGTGGTTCTCCGGCAGCTCGTCCGCCGGGAACGCGCCGGACTGGAGGGACGCGAAACGGGGCGCGGGCCCCTCGTCGACGGTCTTCGCGACCAGCTTGCCGTTGAAGACGCCCCGGTGGAACACGACCTGGTCCCCGAGTTCCACGTCGACCACGTCGGAGACCACCGGCGCCTCGAAGGCGATCGCCACCAGGGGCAGGAAGTCCTGGGCCTGGTAGGTGTTCCCCGCCAGGACCCACTCGAAGCCGCCCTCCTTCACGAGCTCGACGAGCGGGATCCGGTACGCGTCCGGCGTGTAGGTGGCGAGCAGCTCGTGCTCGAAGAGGAACACCTCGTCGGCACCCCTCCCCGCGACCTCGTTCGCCACGGCCTCGACGCCCTGGCCGAGCACGGCGGCGCAGACGCGACCACCGAGGTGCTCCGCCATGCGGCGGGCGAGGGCGAGGGCCTCGAGGGACGCCCGGCGAGCCTTTCCTTCCTCGTGCTCGACGACGACCAGCACATCCTTCGACATCGCAGCCTCCCCTCAGAGGACCTTGGCCTCGAGCCGCAGCTTCTCGACGAGCTTCTTCGCGGCCTCGGCGGGATCGCCCTCGATGAACTCGCACTGACCCTTCTTCTCCGGCGGCGCCATCTCGAGGATCCTGAGCCGGCTCCCGGCCCGGCCGATCTCGTCGCCGGAGAGGCCGAGCTCCGCCGGCGTCGGCTGGTCCACCGGCTTCCGCTTGGCCGCCATGATCCCCTTGAGGGACGTGTACCGGACCGGGTGGATCCCGGACTGGATCGCCAGGACCGCCGGCCGCGGGATCTCGCAGACCTCCTTGCGGCCGCCCTCGAGCTCCCGGGTCACCTTGAGGGTCCCGCCCTGGAGCTCGACGCCGATGGTCAGGAAGACCGCCGGCCAGTCGAGCAGGCCGGCGACGAGGAGCGGCGTCTCCGCCCACCCGAGGTCGTCGGACCGGGTTCCGGTCAGGACCAGGTCGGCCTCCTCCTTCTTCGCCACGGCGACGATCGCGCGGGCGATGGCGAGGGGGTCGCCCCCCTGGTACTCCGGCGCGACCAGGTGCACGCCCCGGTCGCAGCCCATTGCGAGCCCCGAGGTGATCGCCTTGCGCGCCCGCTCGGGCCCGACGGAACAGACGACGACCTCGCCCGAGCCCAGCCCCTCCTTGATGCGGAGGGCCGTCTCCAGGGCGTACCGGTCGGACTCGTTGACCTCCCACTGCAGGTCGGTCTCCACGATCCCGGTCCGGGACTCGTCGAGGACGAGCCGCGCGTCCGGGTCGGGGACCTGCTTGATCGCGACGAGGATCTTCATGGCTGGTTCCTCTTCCGAGTGGCTGGAGCGCGGCCGGCGGAGGGCCCCGGCGGGCCCGGGCCGCGGGATCCGGTGGGTGGACCCGAAAGATCCGCGAAATCTCCCGGGGTTCGAGCGGGAAAGCTTACCGGCAGGGGTCCCGCCGGGGCAAGGGCGGCCGCGTCGCCCGATGCGGGCGCCCTGCCGGGCGCCCCTACACGTCGCGCGTCCCGCGGTTTCCCGCAGGGGCGGCCGGCAGGCCGCCCGCCGATGCCGGACGCGCGTGGTCACCGGTGCCCCGCGAACCGGCGGGCGGCGGGGGGTCAGCCGCGGGGCGGGTGTTCGACGGTCCTTCCCGGGGTCCAGGGGACGAAGAGCCGACCGCCCAGGCGCCCGAGGGGACGGAGCCGCTCCGGGTCGACGTTCCCCCGGGCATCGAGGAGGCCCTCCCGGGCATGGACGAGCAGGATCTCCCCGAGTACCAGCTCGCACCGGCCGACGGAGAGCTGGTGGGTCTTCCGGCACTCGAAGGCCAGGGGGGCACGGACGAGGACCGGGGCAGCGACCCGTTCCCCCGGGACGGTCTCGAGACCGAGGCGCTCGATCTCCGACGCCCCGGCCGGCAGCTCCTCGGCGGACGCGACCATCGGCTCGAGCAGGCTCTCGTCGATCACGTGGACGACGAACTCCCCGGTCTCCTCGATGTTCCGCAGGGTGTCCTTCCGCTCGCCCGAGCGCTTGGTCCGCGCGATCGAGACCGAGAGGGTGGGCGGGTCGGAGCAGACCCCCTGGAAGTAGGAGAACGGGGCGAGGTTCGTCGACCCGTCCCGCCCCCGGGTCGCGACCCAGGCGATCGGGCGGGGAACGATCGCGGAGACCAGGAAGTGGTACTTCCCGGCCACGTCCCGCTCGGCGAGGTCGATGGCGACGTGTCCCGGCACCTTCCCGCTCATTGTGCGGCCTCCCGTCTCCCCGCATGATACGCGCGGCGAGGACCGAGGCACGCGGATGACGGCAGACGGCGGGCAGGGCGGGCGAGGCGGCCGGGGGCTCGTGCCCCTCGGCGCCTTCTACCTCTTCTTCTTCGCAACGATCGGCTTCCAGCTCCCCTGGTTCCCGCCGTACCTCCAGTCGATCGGCTTCGGCTCGGCCCTGATCGGGGCCGCCCTCGCCATGGGCTCGATCTCGCGGGTCTTCCTCCCGCCGCTCTGGGGCCTGCTCGCCGACCGGATCGGCCGCGCCCGCCTGATCCTGGCCGGCGGCTCGCTCCTCGGCGGGGCCTGCCTCGCCCTGGTGGGCCGCACGACCGTTCCGGCGGCGGTCCTCGGGCTCCTCTTCCTCGGGGGGTTCTTCCTCGTGCCCCTCGTTCCCCTCGCCGAGACCCTGACGATGGCGGCCCTCGGGAATCGCCGTGAGCGGTACGGGCAGGTGCGCCTGTGGGGATCCCTCGGCTTCATCGTCACCGCCTGGGGGTTCGGGGGCCTGGTCCCCCGGGTGGGCCTCGCCCCCGTGCCGTTCCTCGCGGGGGCCTGCCTCGCCCTCGCCGGTCTCGTCGCCCTGGCCGCACCCTGCCCGCCGCGGGCTGCGGCCCCCCGCGAGCCGCGCGGCACGGAGTCCGCCGCGCCGTTCCCGTGGCGGCGCTTCGGTCCGCTGCTCGCCGCCGCCGCCCTGGGCCAGGGAAGCCACGGGGCCTACTACGCGTTCTTCACCCTGGAGCTGGAAGCCCGGGGCGTCTCCCCCGCCCTCGCCGGGTTCCTCTGGGCCCTCGGGGTCCTGGCGGAGGTCCTGCTGATGGCGGCCTCCCCCCGCTTCTTCCGGCGGCTCGGCGCGGTGACGGCCTTCCGGCTCGCCCTCCTCGCGGGCCTCGCCCGATGGCTTCTCTACGCGGCGGAACCGCCTCTCGCGCTGGTGGCGGTCGGCCAGCTGCTCCACGCGCTGACCTTCGGGCTGCTGCACCTCGCCTCGATCCAGCTCGTCGACCGCTGGAGCCCGGGGGGT
>JAMOQA010000123.1 GCA_027064265.1 Acidobacteriota bacterium | reverse complement strand
CTGGTGGCAGCCGATCCGGTACATGAACCGGGTCCACGTGGTGGCGAAGCTCGAGGCGCTCCCCGAGATCGCGGCCCACCCGGCCGTCGCCCGCCTCGTCCCCGAGGTGGACTCGGTCCGGGACGCGCGGCGCCAGGCAGGAGGGTTCCTCCGGAAGGCCGACCCGGTGCCTCCGGGCCCCAGCTGGGGGGTCGAGGCCCTCGGCCTTGCGGCCCTCTGGGAAGCCGGGGTGGATGGCCGCGGCGTGGTGATCGGGTCCCTCGATTCCGGCGTGATGGGCGACCACGAGGCGTTCCGGGACGCCCGGGCGGAGGGACCCTCCTGGTTCGACCCGGTGGGGGGAAAGCCCGAACCGATCGACACCGTTCCCCACGGGTCCGAGGTCCTGGCCTGCGCCCTCGGCAGGCCCGTCCGTGGCCACGCTCTCGGCGCCGCACCCGGGGCCCGGTGGGTCGCCGCCCTCGCCAACCAGTTCAACAGTTACAACAACGTCAACATGGCCCTCTCCGCCGACTGGATGCTCTTCGAGACCCGCCAGCTGGACGTCGTCCTCGGAGCTTGGGGTCACGGCAAGGGTTCCTGCGACGACCGCGACCTCCCGATGATCGAGGCGTTCCTCGCCGCCGGGGTCCTGCCCGTCTTCGCCGCCGGGAACGACGGCCCCGATCCGGGGAGCTGCCAGTCGCCCGCGAACCTGCCTCTCCCCGTCGGCCGCGGTCCACTGGCGGTCGCCGCCATCGACCGGCACCTCCGCGTCATCGAGCCGTCGTCGCGCGGCCCCTCGCCCTGCGGCCGGACCGGTGTCTTTCCGGACGTGGCGGCCCCGGGATTCCGGCTGCCCGTGCCCGCCCCTCCCACCCCCCGCTCCCTGGGCCTCGCCTCCGGCACGTCCCACGCAACCGGCTGGGTGGGAGGCGTCGCCGCCCTCGTCTTCCAGGTGGGCCCGGAGCTCTCTCCCCTCCAGGTGATGGAGATCCTGCGCGAAACCGCCCGGGATCTTCCACCCGACGGGCCCGACCCCGCCTCCGGGTACGGCCTCGTGGATCCGGCCGCCGCGGTCGTCCGGGCCCGGGAACTCGCACGCCGACCCTGAGCCCCTGCGGACGAACCGCGGGCCGGCCGCAGCCGCCCCGCCGGGATGGGCCGAAGGCACCCGTAGCGAAGCTGCCGGGCGCCGTCGGGGAAGGCCGGCCGACGGCGGGAATCCCCGGAAGGAAAAGGGAGGCGGCCCGAAGGCCGCCTCCCCCGTCGAGATCAGGCGCAGTGTTCTGGATCAGAGACGATCGGCGTTGTAGTGGATGCCCTCGGCGGCGAACTTGACGTTCAGGTCAGCGGAGATGCTGTCGTAGCTGATCGTCACGGTCGCGAGGTCACCGTTCTCGGCGATCCAGCGGCTCAGCCACTTGAGCTCGTGCCGGACGTTCGGGGTCATGGGAACCATGACCTGGAGCTTCTCGGTCACGAAGCCGTTGAACTGGCCGTACACCGGGGCCGCGATGCCGTTGAGGGCCACGGTGGTGTTGGAGGCGTTGACCGGGATCACGTAGGCGGTCTCACCGCGCCAGGTGGTGGTGGCGAGATCGGCGAACTCACCGGCGAGACCCTGGAGGTCGGACCGGAAGAGGCTGTCGCCGCACTCACCGAGGCGGGAGTCCTGGGCGACCAGGATGGAGAGGCTGCGGGCACCGGAGCAGTCCTCGAAGAACTCGTAGTCGAAGATCTCGTCGTTCTGGTGGGGGTTCCACGCGCGAACGACCTCGCAGCCGTCGTACCGCCAGTCGCAGTAGGTCTGGTCCATGAAGATCGCGGTCGCGGTCGGATCGAAGTTGTTGAAGGTGTACAGGCGCTGATCGCCGTACGCGTTCTGGTAGACCATGGAGAACAGCTCGTCGGAGCCGTCCGGGTAGATGGTGGCGACCTGGGACGTGCCGGTGACGTAGGCCTTGTGGCCGGTGCGGATGATCCCGCTGTAGTCGCCACGGTCGTCGGTGATGATCGGGTAATCGGTGATCGCGCAGCCCAGCGAGGCGATCAGGGCCAGGCAGAACGCGGCATAGAGCAGCTTCCTCATGGGTTCTCGCTCCTTTCTTCTTCTTCAGTTCGCGAGCAGTTCAGGCTTCCAGTTCGGGCTGGATCAGAACCGGTCGAGGGCACCGTCGAAGGTGGTGGCCTTGACCTTGAAGTTCGCGTTCAGCGAGCCGTAGGTCAGGTTGATCTCGGCGAAGTTGCCGTGATTCTCGACCCAGTTCTTGGCCCAGCGGAGCTGGTACTTCGCGTTCGGGGTCACCGGGATGGCGACGCGGAACTGGTCGTCCAGGTAGCCGGTGAACCGACCGTAGATCGGGGCCTGGGTGGTGGCACCGTCCTCGCCGACGACCTCGAAGGAGGCCACGGAGGAGTCGATCGGCAGCTCGTAGACCTCGCGACCACGGAAGGTCACGGTGTCCAGGTTGGCGAACTCGAACGCGAGAGCCTGCTTGTCGGCCCAGAGGCCGCTGCCGCACTCACCGATCCGGGAGGTCATGGAGACCAGCAGCGAGAGGCTGCGGGCGCCGGAGCAGTCCTCGTTCATCGTGCCATCGAACGGATCGTCGACGACGTTGCCGGAACCGGCGGAGGCACCGTGCGGATAAGCATCGGGCAGGTCCGGGTTCCAGGCGACGAAGACCGCGCAGTCGGTCTGCCGGTTCGGGTCGCAGTAGGTCTGGTCGAGGAAGAAGACGGACGCGGACGCGTCGAAGTTGTTGTAGGTCTTCAGCCACTGGTCGCCGTGCCAGTCCTGGCTGACCAGGGTGTAGAGGTTGTCGGACCCGTCGTCATAGATGGTGGCGACGTCGCCGTCCGGGCGAATGTAGGCCATCTCGTAGCCGTGATCGAGCACCTGGTCGGCGTCCGGGCCGGCGGTGTCGAAGATCACCGGGTAGTTCGTGATGGCACAGCCGAGCGAGAGGACCACCGCCGCAATGAACGCGGTGTAGACAAGCTTCCTCATTGAATGGCTCCTTTTCCGTCGGTACTTCGTTTTGGTTACCGTCTCTCTACCAACTCTGTCTTTCTGCGCCTGGCTCTCGACTTACCGACCCCCTTTCTGGTTTCGTTCCTGATCCGTGGACTGGTCCCCGGCCCATTCCGGGGCCCAGCTCGTGCCGAAAAGTACGCTGAAGCCCCCCCGTGTCAAGGAAAAAATCCGCGGGCGGACCCGCCGATCCCCTCGATTTTCGCGGGGTTCGGCGGATCGGCCCGCCCGCCTACGGCGATCCGGCAGGGAGCCCGCCCGGGCCCGTTTCGTTCGGCGCGACGGCCCCCGAAGGCGCCCTTGTTCGGCCCCTCCCCCGGCCCCGTCAGCGGTTGGTGATCACGACCCCGCCCGAAGGGTCCCGTTCTACCCGGATCTCCCCACGCCCGGGCCCCCGGGCGCACTGCTCCCCACGAAGGAGATCGAGCCTCGCCAGCACCTTGCGAACGAAATGAACGGTTTCCCGGTAGGGAGGAACACCCCCGTACCTCTCCACCGCTCCCTCCCCGGCGTTCCAGGCGGCGAGAGCAAGGCGAAGATCTCCCCGGTACCGTCGGAGGAGGTAGCGGAGGTACCGGGCCGCCGCCTCCAGGTTCTCTTCCGCGTCGAGGAGGTCCCGGGCCCCGAACCGCCGGGCGGTCTCCGGC
>JAMOQA010000122.1 GCA_027064265.1 Acidobacteriota bacterium | reverse complement strand
CGCGGCCTGCCGGATCCTCGGGGTCGACGTGCCGGTGGTCTTCACCGTGGTCCACGGCGGCACCACCGCCACCGGCAACTACAACGTCACGATGACCCTGGCGACCGTGACCTTCTTCTCGATCATCCTCTACGGGTCGCTGAAGTTCGGCGTGCTGAAGCACTTCTCGCACCTGGCCCCCCCGGGGATCGTCGCGCCGGTCCGGTTCGGCATGCTGGTGCCGATCGAGATCCTCTCGATGTTCGTCAAGCCGTTCGCGCTCACCATGCGACTCGCGGCGAACATGACCGCCGGCCACATGGGGCTCCTCGCCCTCCTGATGATGCCGATGATCATCGGGAAGGTCGCCGTCGGGGTCCCGTCGGTCGCGCTCGCGATCGGCATCTCTCTCCTGGAGATCATCGTCTGCTTCGTGCAGGCGTACGTGTTCGCGCTGCTTTCGGGAGTGTTCATCGGAATGGCCCTGCACCCGCACCACTGACCCACGGGGTCGCGCGGGTCCACCAGGACGCCGGAGCCCGGTGCTGCCGGCGGGAGGGACGAGACAAGATGCGGAAGTTCGTCAAGGTCACCGGTCTGCTGCTGGTTCTGTTCATGCTCCTCGCCCCGACCAGCCTCGCCTTCGCGGCCGAGGAAGGCGCGGCCGCCGCCGCCGGCGGGATCGACCTCGCCAAGATCGGCGCCGCCCTGGGCGCGGGTCTCGTCGTGATCGGCGCGGGTCTCGGCATCGGCAAGTTCGCGTCGGCCGCCGCGGAGGCGATCGGTCGCCAGCCGTCCGCCGCGAAGGACATCACCGGCGCGGTCAACCTGCCCCTCTTCCTCCTGGAGGGAGTGGCGATCATCGGCCTCGTCGTCTGCATCCTCGCCATCGTGATGAAGTAGCGGCGGGGACGGAGAGCGATCGATGACCCCCCTGCCGCTCGCACTGCTCGCGGTCGACGAGGCGGAGCACTCCGCCGCGGACCTGCTCCTCAGGCCGGACCCGGGCCTCTGGATCTGGACCCTCCTCGTCTTCCTCGGGGTCCTGGTGATCCTCTGGAAGTGGGGCTGGGGCATGATGCTCGACGCCCTCGATCGGCGGGACCGGTCGATCCGCGGGGCGATCGAGGAGGCCCGGAAGGAACGCGAGGAGGCCGAGCGCCTGCTCGCGGAGCACAGGGCCCTCCTCGAGAAGACCCGGCGCGAGACCGCCGAGATGCTGGCGACCGCCCAGCAGGAGGCGGCCAGGGAGCGCCAGCGGATCGTGGAGGAGGCCCGGGAGGAGTACGAGAAGATCCTCGCCCGGGGCCGGGAGCAGGTCGCCCAGGAGGCGGCCCGCGCCCGCGCCGAGATCCGCCGGGAGGTGGCCGACCTCGTGCTGCTCGCCGCGTCGCGGCTGCTCCGGAAGACCCTCGACGACGCGGAGCACCGGCGCCTCGCCGAGGAGTTCGTCGCCGAGCTCGAGGGGTACCGGGGCGGCGACCTGCCCCGGGCCTGACCGGGACCATGGTCGGGGCCCGTCCGCGGCACGGCCGCGGGCGGGCCCCTGCCGTGTCTACGGCAGGACGGCGGCGAGGGCCCGGCCTCCCAGGTGGGCTTCCGCCCGCTCCCGGAGCCACCCGGCCCAGCGGTCGAGGAGGCCGATGTCGGTGTCGGTGGGCGCGAACATCACGTACAGGAGGTCCCGGCTCGCCTCGCCGACCGCCGTCCGGGCCGAGTCGGCGGACGGATTGCCGAAGGGCCCTTCCCGGTCCGCGAGAACCAGCCTTCCGGCGAGGTGGATCTCCGGCCGCCGGATCCCCGGGTACGCCTCCCCCTCGCGCCCGATCCGGAGGACGATCTCGTCGCCGACGATCCGCGCGGTGTCGTACAGGCCCACCGGGAGCCCGGAGAGGATCGCCCAGAGGTTCCCGAGGTCGACGGCCGGGTGGACCCGCGGGAACGGGTCTCCCCTGAGCAGCCGGCGGAGCAGGGCCTCCGGGCTCGGGCGGCGCTTCGTCGGGTCGATGCCGATCGCCCGGTAGAGCGCCCGGGCCGGACGCAGGTGGGGGATCTCCCCGGCCGTCCGTCCCGCGAACCGGGCACGCAGTTCCTCCACCGCCCGCTCGATCTCGAGGGCAAGGGCGCTCGCGTCCTCCGGGGCGATCTCCCGGACCTCCACGAGGCCCAGGGAGACCAGGTCCCGCACGTCCTCGTTCCGCCGGATCCGCTCGATCCACTTCATCCGCGTCCCTCCTGCCGGCGATTGCCGGGGCTCCCCGCATCATGAATAATCGCGGCGAACGTTCCAACCGGTCCCGCTCCGCGGGGCGACGGAGCCGATGCCCTCCTCCCAGCCACCCAGGAAGTTCGGCCGCTACGAGATCCTGCGTCTCCTCGGACGGGGCGCCGTCGGCGAGGTGTGGCTCGCCCGTGACCCGGCCCTCGAGCGGGAAGTGGCAATCAAGACCCTGGGCGGGCTCTCGGGCCTGCCGCCGGAGGAGCAGGCGGAGGCGAAGGCCCGCTTCCTCCGGGAGGCCCGGGCCGCGGCGGCCCTCGGCCACCCGCACATCGTCACGATCTACGACGTGGGGGAAGAGGACGGGGTTCCGTACATCGCGATGGAACTCCTGCGGGGCGTCACCCTGGATCGACACGCGCGGAAGGGGCACCTGCTTCCCCCGGAGAAGGTCGTCCAGCTCGGGATCGAGGCGGCCCTGGCGCTCGACGAGGCCCACCGGGCGGGGATCGTTCACCGGGACGTGAAGCCGGCCAACCTCGTGCTGACCGGGGACGGGAAGCTCAAGGTGGCCGACTTCGGTCTCGCCAAGGACCCCGGGACCGCCCTGACCGCCACCGACAGCCTCGTCGGTACCCCGAACTACATGTCCCCCGAGCAGGTCGCCGGTCGACCCCTCGACGGGCGCTCGGACCTCTTCTCCCTCGGGGTCAGCCTCTGGGAGCTGCTCGCCGGAGAGCTGCCCTTCGCCGGTGACACGGTCTCCTCCGTCCTCTACCGGGTGGTCAACGAGCCCCCGCGTCCCCTGCGGGAGGTCCGGCCGGGTCTCCCGGAAAGGCTCTACGCCCTCCTCGACCGGATGCTCGCCAAGGACCCGGCGGAACGGCCCGCCACCGGCGCCGAAGTGGCGAGGGAACTCCACGGAATCCTCGAGGAGATGGGCGGCGTCCCCCCGGACCTGGTGCTCCCGCCGCCGGCACCCCCGGGAGAGAGCGGTGCGCGGCCCGCCGGCTCCCGCCCGGGGGCCGGGCAGGTGCGGGAGGAGCCCCCGCGCCGCCGGCGGAGGGGCGGCCGCTGGCCTGGCGCGATCACGATCCTGCTCGTCCTGGCGGCGCTGGTCGCCGCCCTCTGGACCGCTCCGCTCTGGGCGGGGTTCGATCCCCTGGAGGGTCGCCGGAAGGCGGTGGAGGACCGGCTCGAGGGCTGGCTCGGCCCGGTGGGGCGGGCGATCCGGGTGAGTCCGCCGGACCGTCTCCTGCCCGTGGTCACCGACCCGCCGGGACTCCCGGTCATCGTCGCCCCCCCGGCGAAGATCGATCCGGACGGACGGCTCCGGGTACCGGGTGACCTGGCCGAGCCGCTCGTCCTCCGGGTGGAGGACCGCTGCCGGGAGGGCAGCGTCACCCTCGACCCGGCCGCACTGCCCCGGGAGGTGCGGATCGCGACGGCGCCGAGACGGGTACGGTTGCCCCTCG
>JAMOQA010000121.1 GCA_027064265.1 Acidobacteriota bacterium | reverse complement strand
CGAACGGCCGAACGTCCTGGTGATCCACGGGGCCGGGCTCGCCCGGGGCAACGGGTACGACGCGGTGGACGACACCGCGGGGCGGCTCGCCGAGGCCCTCGGCGAGCGCTGGGACCCGGCGGAGCAGGTGGGGCGCCGTTCCGACGGGTCGGTCGGCTGGCGGCTCGCCGGGTACCTCCACGACCTGCCGCTCTGGCAGCGGGCGGCCGACGTCGTCGTCACCCGGGCCGGGGCGGGGGCCCTCGCCGAGCTCGGCGTCCTCGGCCGCGCGGCGGTGCTGGTGCCGAAGCGGGGCCTCTCCGGCGATCACCAGGAGCTCGGGGCGATCGCCGTCGCGGAGCGGGGGGCCGCCGAGGTCGTCTTCGAGCGGCGGGACCCGGAGACCGGCGTCGACTGGGTCGACCCGGACGAGCTGCTCGGCCGCATCGAGGGCCTGCTCTCCCGCCCGGACGAGCGGGAGAAGATGGAAGAAGCGGCGCGGGGCGTGATGCGGACCTGGAAACCGGCGGAGATCGTCGCGTTCCTCGCCGAGGTTCTCGAGGGGAAGGAGCTCGACTGGGTGCCCCAGGTGGACGAGCCGCCCTTCGTCCGCTTCCAGCGCACCTTCGACTCGCTGGTCGCCTTCCTCGACGCCGCCCCCTCGGAGAGCCTCTACCACCGCCTGTACGACATCAAGGTCGAGGAGTACCTGCGCTCCGCGAACTGGCTCGTCGTCAACCGGGGAATCAAGCTGGTCGGCGCGCTCCGGCGCGAGGACCTCTATCCGTTCCTGCGGGACGGGTTCCCGCGCTTCCGCGGGTTCCTGCGGCGGAACGCCCTCGCCGCCCTCGGCAAGGCGCGCCGCTTCCAGCCGTGGTTCGCCGGGATGATCCTGGCCGGCCTCCGGGACCCGTACTGGGAGGTCCGGCGCGAGGCGGTGGCACTCTACCGGCGCTACTGGCGGGAGGTCGAGGCGCTCGACGGGGACGAGGCGGCGGCGATCCGGTCCGGGATCCTCGCGCGGCTGCACCGGGGGCGGGAGAGCTTCGAGGTGCGGGCGGAGGCGCTCCGGGCGGCGGTGTTCCTCCTCGACGAGGAGGCGTTCCACCGGGTGGCGGGCCGGTTCCTGTGGGCGCGGAACGAGCGCTACCGGGAGGCGCTCCTGGACGCGGTCCAGGATGGCCTCGCGGCGGGCCGCCTCGCCGACCGGGACCGGGTGCGGCGGCTGGTCAAGCGGATGCTGATCACGTCGTCGAGCTTCCGGCCCCAGTTCGTGCTGCGGGAGCGGTTCCTGCGGGTGGTGCGCACCCTGGAGGCCGAGGAATGATCGGGCTGCTCGTGGAGGCCCTGCGCGGCCTCGGCATCGACTACGGCTTCTTCCGGCTGCTCGACTACCTGACCTTCCGGGCGATGGTCGGGATGGCGACGGCGTTCGCCCTCTCGATCCTGCTCGGCCACCGGGTGATCGTGGCGCTGTACCGGCTCGGAATGCGGGACACGTCCGGGGAACTCTCCTCCATCGAGCAGTTCAGCAAGCGGGGCACGCCGACGGCGGGCGGGGTCGGGATCCACCTGGCGACCCTGGCGTCCCTGTTCCTGTGGGGAGACTTCCACAGCCCGTTCCTGCCGCCCCTGGTCGCCGGGTTCGCCTGGCTCGGCCTCGTCGGCCTGCTCGACGATTTCCTCAAGGTGAGGTTCAAGTCGTCCCTCGCGGGTCTCGGCCAGGCCATGAAGACGTTCCTGCTCCTCGCGTTCTGCGTGCCGTTCGCGGTCTTCTTCGTCAGCGACGCCAACCCGGTGCCCGCGGAGCTGCGGACGATCGTGCAGGTGCCGTTCTGGAAGTACCCTCTCTTCGACGCCGGGCCCTGGCTCTACGGGGCGTTCATCGTCTTCGTGCTCTTCGCGATCGTCAACGCGGTGAACATCACCGACGGCAAGGACGGCCTCGTGGCGTCGACGTCGACCCTGGCGATCGGGGTCTACATCGTGCTGGCCGCGGTGATCGGCACGCCCACCCTCGCCCGCTACCTCCTGTACGTGCCGATCGACGGCGTCGGCGAGGTGGCGGTGTTCGGCGGAGCCCTCGTCGGGGCGCTGCTCGGCTTCCTGTGGTTCAATGCCTATCCCGCCGAAGTGTTCATGGGAGACACCGGGTCCCTGGCCGTCGGTGGCGCGCTCGGGATGATGGCGTTCTTCACCCGCCAGGAGATGCTCTTCCCGATCGTCGGCGGGATCTTCGTCCTCGAGATCTTCACGTCGCTGGTCCAGGAGAAGATCGGCTATCGGCTCGGGCGTCGGCTGGTGCTGCGCGCCCCGTTCCACTACGCGGTCGAGCACCGCGGGGTGGGGGAGCCGAAGCTGGTCGTCCGGTTCTGGATCGTCGCGGCGATGCTGGCCCTCGTCGGCCTGATCTCCCTCAAGGTGCGGTGACGCGATGATCGAAGGCATGCCGGTCGGACCGCTCCAGGTGAACTGCTGGATCGTCGGTGACGAGACCACCGGGGAGGCCCTGGTGGTCGACCCGGGAGAGGAGGCGGACCGGGTCACCGACTTCCTCGCCGCCCGGGGACTCGCTCCGGTGGCGATCGTCGCCACCCACGGGCACTTCGACCACGTCGGCGGCGTCGCCGAGATGAAGCGCCGTTTCCCCGGGTGCCCGTTCGTCGCCCCCGAGGAGGATCTTCCGTACATGGAGCGGGCCGCGGAGAGCGCCGCCCGCTGGGGGCTCGAGGTGGAACCGCCCCCGCCGCCGGACCGCTTCCTGCGGGACGGGGACGAGTTGCGGGCCGGCGGCATCGTCCTGCGGGCGATCGCCACGCCGGGCCACACCCCGGGAGGGACGTGCCTCTTCGGCGAGGTCGACGGCCGCCCGGTGCTCCTCTCCGGCGACACCCTGTTCGAGGGATCGATCGGGAGGACCGATTTTCCCGGGGGCGACCTGGAGACCCTGCTGCGCTCGATTCGCGAGCGCCTGTTCGTGCTGCCGGACGAGACGATCGTCCTGCCCGGCCACGGGCCCGGCACGACGATCGGGGCGGAGCGCCGCGGGAATCCCTTCGTGCGGGGAGAGACGCCGTGATCGTCCTCGGCATCGAGTCGTCCTGCGACGAGACCGCGGCCGCCGTCCTCGACGAGCGCGGGCGGGTGCTCTCCTCCGTGGTCGCTTCCCAGGTGGAGGTCCACGCGCCCTACGGCGGGGTCGTGCCGGAGATCGCCGCGCGACACCACGTGGAAGCGATCGACCCGGTGATCCGCCGGGCCCTCGGAGAAGCCGGGGTCACGCTCGACGAGGTTGGAGGGATCGCCGTCACCCGGGGGCCGGGCCTGATCGGCTCGCTCCTCGTCGGGGTCTCGGCGGCGAAGGCCCTCGCCTGGGCGCGGGGGCTGCCGGTGGTCGGCGTCAACCACCTCGAGGGCCACGTCGTCTCCGGGTGGCTCGAGACGCCGGACCTGCCGTACCCCGCGCTGGCGCTGGTGGTCTCGGGGGGGCACACGACCCTCTGGCGGGTGCCGGAGCCGGGCGTCTACCTCGAGGTCGCGCGGACGCGGGACGACGCGGCGGGGGAGGCGTTCGACAAGGTCGCGAAGATGCTCGGCCTGCCCTATCCTGGCGGCCCGGCGATCGACCGGGTGGCCGAGGAGGGAGACCCGCACCGCTACCCGTTCGGGGAGGTGCGGGTGAAGGGAGCGCCGGCC
>JAMOQA010000120.1 GCA_027064265.1 Acidobacteriota bacterium | reverse complement strand
CCGGTCGAGGTCGAGGTCTACGGGAACGATCTCGACGAGCTGGCCGCGGCGGCGGAACGGGTCCGCCGGGAGATCCAGCGGGTGCCCGGGGTGCGGGACGTGACCAGCACGACCCAGGCGGGTCAGCCGGAGGTGCGGGTCCTGCTCGACCACGACCGGCTCGCCCGGCTCGGGCTCGACGCGGCGACGGTCGGCGACCTGCTGCGGGCCGCGATCCGGGGCGACCTGGTCGGGAAGTTCCGCCGGGAGGACGACCGGATCGACATCCGGGTCCGGGTCGCCGGGAAGTCCCGGCGGCGCGCCGAGGACGTCGCCTCGCTGATGGTCCCGACCGGGACCGGGACGGCGCTGCCGGTCTCCGCCCTCGGGAGGATCGTCCTCGCGCGCGGGCCCGCGGCGATCCACCGGCTCGCCGGCGGGCGGATGGCCCGGGTGACCGCCGCCTACGGTGGACGCGACCTCGGCGGCGCCCTCGCCGACATCCGGGCACGCCTCGCCGCCCTCGACCTGCCCGCCGACGTGGAAGCCCGCCTCGCGGGGCAGGACGAGGACATGCAGGCGTCGTTTCGGTCGCTCCGTCTCGCCCTGGTGCTGGCCCTGTTCCTCGTCTACGTCGTGATGGCGAGCCAGTTCGAGTCGCTCCGCCGGCCGCTGGTGATCCTGTTCACCGCGCCCCTCGGCCTCGTCGGCGTCGTGCTCGCGCTCTGGCTCACCGGCACGCCGATCGGCGTCCTCGTCGGGATCGGCACCGTCCTCCTCGCCGGCATCGTCGTCAACAACGCGATCGTGCTGGTCGACGCGGTCGCCCGCCGCCTGCGCGAGGGGCAGCCCCTCGAGGAGGCGATCGTCGGCGGCGGCTCGGAGCGCCTGCGCCCGATCCTGATGACGACGGCGACGACGGTGCTCGGCCTGCTGCCCCTCGCCCTGGGCCGGGGCCCGGGCGCCGAGCTGCGGGTGCCGCTCGCGGTCTCGGTGATCGGCGGGCTGACCGTCGCCACCCTGCTGACCCTGGTCGTCATCCCGTGCGTGCTGCGGGTCTCCGAGCGGAGAACCGGCGCGGCGAGCACGGCTTCCGGGGACGAGACGCCATGAGCCTGCCGCACCTGGCGGTCGACCGCCCGGTGACGACCTTCATGGGGCTCCTCTGCCTCGTCGTCCTCGGCGCGGTGGCGGTGACGCGGCTGCCCCTCGGCTTCATGCCGGAGGTCGATCGCCCGCGGGTCTCCGTCGAGGTCCCCTACCCCGGCAGCCACCCGGACGAGGTCCTCCGCGAGATCGTCGAGCCGCTCGAGGACGAGCTGGCGCTGGTCGAGGGGGTCGTCGGGATGGAGTCGACGGCGAACGCCGGGTCGGCGTCCATCGACCTCGAGTTCTCCCCGTGGGACGACATGACCGTCCGCCGCCTCGAGGTGCGGGAGGCGGTTGACCGGGCCCGGCCACGCCTCCCCGAGGGGGTCGACCGGATCGACGTCCGGGTCGGCCGCCACGGCCCCGACGCGGAGGCAACCCTCCAGGGGCGGATCTCCGCCGACCGGGACCTCTCGCGGGACTGGGAGCTGATCGAGCAGCGGATCAAGGCGCGCCTCGAGCGGGTTGCCGGGGTGGCCCGGGTCGACCTCTACGGGATCGAGGCGCCGCGCCTCGAGGTCGACCTCGACCTGCCCGCCCTGCGCCGTCACCGGGTCCCGGTCGAACGCCTCGTCCAGGCGATCCGCGCGGCCAACGCCAACCTGGCCCTCGGCGCGATCCACGGGTCCCGGATGCGCTTCGACGTCCGCGGCGGCGGCCGCCCGCAGACCGCCGAGGAGATCGCCGCCCTGCCGATCCCCGGGACGACGTTCCGGGTCGGGGACCTCGCCCGGGTGTCGTTCGCGCCGCCGCGCCTCCCCTACGGCCGGCGGCTGAACATGAAGCCGGCGATCGGGTTCGACGTCTTCAAGGACCCGGCGGCGAACACGGTCGCCGTCGCCGACCGGGTGCGGGCGGCGGTCGAGGAGATCAACGCCGACCCGCGCCTGCGGGGGGTGCAGATCCTGGTCTGGCGGGACCAGGCCGAGGAGATCCGCCACTCGCTCAACGGGCTCTTCCGCTCGGGCCTGTGGGGCGCCCTGTTCGCCGCGATCGTGCTGCTGCTGTTCCTGCGGCGGCTGGCAACGACGCTGCTCCTCGCGACGGCGATCCCGTTCTCGGTGATCGTCACCTGCGCCGTGCTCTACCTGCTCGGGATGGAGCTCGACATTCTCACCCTGCTCGGGCTGATGCTCGGCGTCGGGATGCTGGTCGACAACGCGGTCGTCGTCGTCGAGAACGTCCATCGCCTCCAGGAGAAGGGGCTGCCGCCCCGGGAGGCGGCCCGGCAGGGGGCCGGCGACGTCGCCCTCGCGGTGACGGCGGCGACCCTGACGACCGTCATCGTCTGGTCGTGGCTGCTCTTCACCGACCCGGGACCGTTCCGGACCTACCTCGGGGAGATCGCGACGACGATCAGCCTCGCCGTCGGGTGCTCGCTGCTGATCTCGCTGACGTTCATCCCGCTGGTGGCGGCCCGGTTCCTGAAACCGAGGCCGCACCGGCCCGGCTTCTTCGAACGGCGACTCGTCCCCGGCTACCGGGCGGTCCTCGCCTGGACGCTCCGCCACCGGCTGGCGACCCTCGCCATCCTGGTCGGCCTCGCCGCGAGCACCCTCTGGCCGCTCCGGCACGTCGAGATGAACGGCGAGCCGAAGATGATGCCGCGGCGGGTGCCGATCTCGTACCGGATCCGCGAGCCGATGAACCTCGACCGGCTGCGGGACGTCGTCTCCCGGGTCGAGGCGTCGATCTGGCCCCACCGCGAGGAACTGGGGATCTCGGACATCTACTCGTTCTTCACCGAGGAGGGGAACTGGGCGGTGACGCTCCTGTTCGTCCCGCGGGAACTGGCGACCGAGGAACACGCGGCCGAGATCCGGCGGAAGGTGAAGCCCCTCCTGCCGGAGATCCCGGGCGTCACCCTGCAGACCGAGGAACGGATGTTCTGGCGGCGGCAGGGAGCCGGCCGCGACCAGCGGCGGATCGTGGTCGCGCTCCACGGCAACGAGGCCGGGCGGGTCGCCGAGGAGGCCCGCCGCCTGGAGCCCTGGCTCCGCGAGAACCTGCCCGGCGTCCAGGACGTGATGCTGCCCGCCTCGAGCGACCAGAAGGAGGTCCGGGTGCTGATCGATCCGGACCGGGTCCGGGCCGCGGGGGCCGACCCGGACCGGGTCGCGAGCGCGGTCGCCGGGTTCTTCCGCCGGCGGTTCATCGGGCGGATGCAGACCCCGGAAGGAGAACGGCAGGTCTTCGTCGGGCTGCCGGACCGGGAGCTGCCGGGCTTTTCCGACCTCGCGAACGTCCCGATCCCGGTGCGGGGCGGCGCCACGGTCCCGCTCTCGGCCCTCGTCGACTGGAAGGTCGCGGACACGCCGGAGGCGATCCACCGGGTCGGGCGGCGGGTCACCGCCTGGGTGATGGTCGCGCTCCCGGGCGAGATGACGACCGACGAGGCGCGGGAGCGGGTCGCCGCGGCCCTCGCCCGCTACCCGTTCCCGCCGGACATCACCTGGGACTGGGGACGCCTCGGGCGCGAGCGGGACGACGTGCTCACGATGATGCGCCGCGGGACGCTGCTCTCGCTGCTGGTCGTCGTGCTCCTGATGGCG
>JAMOQA010000119.1 GCA_027064265.1 Acidobacteriota bacterium | reverse complement strand
GAGCCGGGCCTGGCGGCCGGAGCGCTCGTCGTCTGCGAGCGGGGCACCCGGGCCGCGGAGGCGGTGCGGATCGTGCGCAACCGGGGCGGCAAGGCGATCTACCTCGGAGGCGGCATCTCCTGGCGGTACGCCGCCGGCATGGGGGACGTGCCGTGAGGGACGGGATCGTGCTGGTGGCGGTGGAGCCGTCCCGGGCCGGGATGGACGAGGTCGCCGCGGCCCGCCGGGCCCTCGCGGCCCGGGGCGGGATCGAGCTGCCGCCGGCCGGCGCCCGGGGCGCCGTGCTCCTCGCCACCTGCCACCGGGTCGAGCTGTACACCGAGGGGCTCTCCCCGGTGGAGGCGGTGCGCGCGTTCCGGCACCTGACGGGGCGGGACGTCGCTCCCGGGCGAATCCTCCTCGCCCGCGGCGATGCCGCCGGCCGCCACCTCCTGCGGGTGGCCGCCGGCCTCGAGTCGGCGGTGCCGGGGGAGGACCAGGTGCTCTGCCAGGTGCGCCGCGCCTACCGGGACGCCTGCGCCCGGGGGGCCTCGGGCCCGCTGCTGCATCGCCTGTTCCACGCCGCGTTCCGCGCGGGGAAGCGGGTCCGGGCCGAGACCGACCTCGCCCGGGGTTGCCGGTCCCTCGCCGGGGCGGGGATCAATCGCGCAGGAAGCCTGCTCGCCCCCCTCGGCCGGCGCACCGCCCTGGTCCTCGGCTGCGGGGAGACGGGGGCCCTCGCCGCCCGCCGGCTGTGCCAGCGCGGGATCGGGCGGCTGCTCCTCGCGAACCGCACGCGGGAGCGGGCCCGGGAGCTGGCCTTGCGCCTCGCCGCCGAGTGCCGGGAGTCCGGCCGGTCCCCGGGGATCGAGGCCGTTCCCTGGGAATGGCGGGTGCGGGCCCTCGCCCGGGCCGACCTGCTGGTCGCCGCCACCGGGGCGCCCGCGGAGGTGATCGGCGCGGACGAGCTGCGGGAGGCGGTCGCCGGTCACGGGCGTCCCCTGGTGGTCCTCGACCTGGCGATGCCGCCGGACGTGGCCGCCCCGCCGGAGCTGGCCGGCCGGGTCGCCCGGATCGACGTGCCGGCCCTGCTGGCCGAGCGGGCGCGGGACCGGGACCGGAGCGCCCGGGCGGTCGCCGCGGCGGAGGCGATCGTCGAGGAGGAGCTGGCGGACTGGCGCGGCTGGGTCCGGCGGCGGGAGAGACGGCGATGTACCCGGTGATGCTCTCCCTCGCGGGCCGCCCCGTGCTCGTCGTCGGTGGAGGTCGGGTGGCCCTGCGCAAGGTCCGCGGCCTGCTCGCCGAGGACGCCCGGGTCACCGTGGTCGCCCCGGCGGCGGTCCCGGAGATCGAGGACCTGGCTGAGCAAGGGAAGATCGTCCTCGAACGCCGGCCCTACCGGGACGGGGAGGCGACGAGCTACCGCCTGGTCCTCGCCGCCGCGGACGACCGGGAGGTCAATCGCCGGGTCTTCGAGGACGGGGAGCGGGCCGGCGTCTTCGTCAACGTGGCGGACGACCCCGAGCTGTGCAGCTTCCACCTGCCCGCCCGGGTGGTCCGGGGCCCGCTCCAGGTGGCGATCGCGTCCGCCGGCCGCGCCCCCTTTGCCGTGCGGCGGCTGCGGCAGTTACTGGACCGGCGGCTCGGCGAGGACTGGGCGGCCTGGGCCGACGCCGCCGGGGGGTTCCGGGAACGGGTGCTCGCCGCGCCGGGGCTCGCGCCGGAAGCGAGGGAAGCCATCTTCGACCGGTTCTTCCGGGAGACCGTGGACCCGGCGACGCTCTCCGCCCGCGTCCCCGACGATGGCGAGATGGACGAATGGCTCCGGGAGGCCGGGACGGGGCGCAGGACCCCCGGCCCCGGCCTCGTCTCGCTGGTGGGCGCGGGTCCCGGCGCCCCTGATCTCCTGACCCTCCGCGCCCGCGAACGGCTGGCCGCCGCGGACGCGATCGTCGTCGACCGGCTCGCCGCCCCGGCCCTGCCCCGCGACCTGCCGCCGGAGGTGGAGATCCACGACGTCGGGAAGGACGCTGGGCACCACCCGGTGCCCCAGGAGGAGATCGAGGCCCTGCTCGTCCGGCTCGCCCGGGAGGGGAAGCGGGTCGTGCGCCTGAAGGGAGGCGACCCGTTCGTCTTCGGGCGCGGCGGCGAGGAGGTGGAAGCCCTCGAGGCGGCGGGGATCCCCTGGGAGGTCGTGCCCGGGGTCACCGCCGGGATCGCCGGGCCGGCCGCCGCCGGCATCCCCGTCACCCACCGGCGCGAGGCGGTCGCGCTGACCCTGGTCACCGCCCACGAGTGCGCCAAGGACGAGGACCAGGTGCCCTGGGACCTCCTCGCGCGGCAGCGGCACGGGACGATCGTCGGGTACATGGGGATGGCGACCCTGCCGCGGGTGGTCGAGCGGCTGCTCGCGGGGGGGATGGACCCGGCGACTCCCGCCGCGGTGATCGAGCGGGCGACGCTTCCGGACCAGCGGGTCGTGCGGGCTCCCCTCGCCGAACTGCCGGCGGCCGTCCGGGAGGCCGGCGTGTGTCCGCCGGCGCTCTTCGTGATCGGCCGGGTGGCGGCGCGGGGAACACCGAGGGAGAGGGCGCGGAGGTCGTAGGGCCGGCCTGCGGGGTTTCCCGGAGGGCGGGGCGCCGGGGCGGGGGTAGACTGGACGCGGGGCCCCTCCCCACGGGCCCCGGAGCATGAGGTGCCGGACCGTGGCCGGAACGCGGAACCATTCCCGGGGTGTCGCGCGGGTCTTCTCCTTCGTCGGCCTCGCCGCGGCCCTCTTCCTGGCGCCGGCGTTCCCCGCCGGGGAGGCGCCGGGAGGAAAGGTCATCCGCCGGATCGGCGTCGTCAGCCTCTACAACCCCCGGCTGATGTACCTCAAGCTCCAGCCCCTTGCCGACTGGCTCTCCGAGGCGACCGGGGAGCACTGGGAACTCGCCCTTTCCACCAGCTACGAGCAGGCGGTGGACCGGCTCTGTTCCGGGGAGATCGACCTCGCCTACCTGGGGCCGTTCACCTACGTGATCGCCCACGCCCGGTGCGGGGCCGAGCCGCTCGTGCACCTGCGCACCGGGGGGAAGGACACCTTCGAGAGCTGGATCCTGGTCCGGGAAGACAGCGGCGTGCGCGACCTCCCGGGCCTGCGCGGACACCGGGTGGCGTTCGGTTCTCCCCTGTCCACGTCGTCGTACCTGGTGCCGCGGCGCATGCTGGAGGAAGCGGGCCTGCGGCCGGGGGCGGACGTCTCCTGCGGGTTCTACGGCCACCACGAGCGGGCTGCCCGGGCGGTGCTCCTCGGCGAGGCCGACGCCGCCGGCGTGCGGGACACGATCGGGGCCCGGTTCATCGGGCGCGGCCTGCGCCTGCTCGCCCGCTCGCGGCCGATCCCGAACTTTCCCTTCGTCGTGCCGCGGGACACGCCGGAGGAGTTGAAACGGCGCTGGCTCGCCGTGCTCGTCGACCTGCCGGGGCGGGACGCGCGGGCGCGGGCGGCGATGGCCGGGTGGGACGTGGAGCTGCGGGACGGCTTCGCCCCGGCGAACGACGCCTTCTACGACCCGGTGCGGCGGATCGTCCGGGAGGTGTTCGGCCGGGTGGACCTGCGGGATCCGCTCCCCCTGCCGCCCTGCGAGCGGCGGAGGCCGTGACGATGCTCCGCCTCGGCCTCCGGGCCAAGTTCTTCCTCTACTCGAACACGGTGATCGCCGT
>JAMOQA010000118.1 GCA_027064265.1 Acidobacteriota bacterium | reverse complement strand
TTCTCCGGAACGTCCGCGCCCCCGGCCGCCCGGGGGACCACGTGGTGCACGTGTTCCGCCCGTCTCTCGCAGTGCGGGTTGGCGCACAGCTCGCCGTCCCGCAGGAGGACCTTCTTCCGGATGGCCCGCGGCGAGCCCTGCCGCCTGTCCGGACGTCCGGACGGTGGAGCGGCGCCCGTGTCCCTGCGGGCACCCGCCGGCGGCACGGTCGCCACGTCCGCCTCCCCCTTCACCCGGGCAACCTCGCGCCGGTCCACCTCGAGCGGCCCCTGCCCCGTCTGCATCGCCGCCGCCCCGCAGGTCGGGCACTCCAGGTAGACCACGGCGTACCGGGCGGCGGGAGCGCCGTCCGGGACCCGCTCCTCGGCGGGCCGGGCCAGCTCCAGTTCCGCCAGGTAGAGAAGGACCTCCTCGAGACCCACGGGGCCACCGCTCCGCTCCGCCAGTTCTCGCGCCAGGCGCTCGAAGGCGCGCCGGACCTTCTCGTGCTCCGAGGCGGAGAACTTCAGCACGATGCGCCGGTCGAGGTTCGGCAGGCCCCAGCCCCCCTTCGGAGGCGTGTCCTTCCCCTCGTGCAGCGCCCGTCGCACGGCGTCCCGCACGGCGCCGACGTCCTTCCCCCGCGCGAAACGAAGCCACTCCTCCTCGCTGGCCGGCGTCGCTACCCGGGAGATCTCGGAGAGGGCGGACCAGGAGAGCTGGCCCGCGGCGCAGGCGCCCCTGAGACGCGGGAGGCCCGGCAGCGCCCGCGCGACCCGAAGCGCATCGAGGGTGGTCGAGCGCCGCCAGCCGAGGTGGTCCTTCGCCCACCCGGTGATGGTCGAGTACCCGAGTTCCAGGTAGCCGCGGGACTCGTCCAGGGCCAGGAGGAGCTGGACCAGGTTGAGCCTCGCCTTGTTCCCCTGCCGGAACGCCCGCAGCGCCTCTTGCTGCAACTCGGCGGGCGAGAGCGCCAGGAGCACCGGCTTCTCCCGCGAGCCCCGGCCCGTGGCCGAAGCATGCACGTCGGGTGGAGCACCACCGGGCGGCCGCGAGCCGCCCGGCGGCCCGCCCCCCGCGCCCGCGCGGGGGGACCGGGGAGGGGTCGGATCGAGAGTCATGGAGCCTCCTCGGTACCGGGGGGCGCCGTGGAGTCCCACGAGTTTTCCGGGAAGTGTCCCAACCAGTGTGAAATATACGTCTCCGAGCCCTCCGCCGCAAGTGACAAATCCTGTCATGTCAACATCTTGACACCGGCGGCCCGCCGTCAACGACACCCCGAACCCGCCCATTCCTCCCGGCCGCGGGACGCCTTCGACGCTCTTCCGGCCGAACTGGCACGATTCGTGCCCGGTTCCACCTGCAGCTGCGTTCCCATGTCGCAACCCCGTCTCTCCGCGAGGGCGGTTTTTCCTTTCGCTGCGTTCCTCCCGCAGGTATTCATGGATGCGTACGACGGAACTCCTTCGGGAGACGAGCGAGGGGCCGCCGAGACGGTTTCCGAACGGCCCGGCACGGACGCCCGCGAACAGCACGCGATCGCGGCGCGATCGGCCGGGAGGGGGGAGGCTCGACGGCTCCGGCCGCACCGGGTCCCGCCGGCACACATCCACCGGGGGGCGCACGCCGGCGGGACCCGGACGGCCACTTTCCCGATGATCGGCATCCATCGATCGGCGATCACCGCCGTCCCGGATCCGGGACGGGCCCCGTCCCGGATCCGGGATCCCGTTCCCGGGACGTCTCCCCGCCCGCTTCCGGGAGCCTCCCTCCCCTTGTAACCCACCTCCCTCCCGCGTATCCCTCTCCCCGAACAGGCAGGAAGAGCGGGCCCGCTCCGAGACCCGCGGGCGTCCCCGGCCAGGACGCCCGCACCGACCCGGGAAGAGACCACCCCTTCCCGGCAGAGGACAAGGAGCCGAGCCATGATCACGAAGACCACGACCCTCCGCGCGGCGGCCCTCGCCGTCGCCCTCCTCGTCGGTCTCCCCGGCATCGCGGCCGCCGGCGCCGACGGCCCGCCCGTCATGCCCGTCTTCCACTGGGACGCCGACGCCCGCCAGGTGATCGTCACGCCTCCCGACCCGGTCATCCTCTGGATGCGCGGCGAGATCGACGACCCCGACGGTGCCCTCGCCTCCTGGAAGGCGCGCTATGATCGCCAGCGGGAGACCCCCGGCTTCGCCCGGGCCGTCCTCGCTCTCCAGGACCTCGCCCGCGAGGCCGCCGACGGCGGAGCCACCCCCTTCCAGGTGGAGCACGAGGTGATTCCACGCATCCTCGAACAGCGCGGCGACATCCGCGAGGGACTGTACGGAAATCGTGATTCCTCGACCATGGCCAGGAAGTGCTTCGAGGTCGTCACGGGTACCCTCACGTGCAAGAACGAAGACCGGTTCCCTTGGGAACCCTGCGAGATCGACTGTCCTTCTTCCGATGACTGGGAATGCACGAAGGTCACGGAGATTCCCTGCCCCGACAAGGATCTCCAGTTCCAGCTCGACGGCCGAGCCGACTGACTGCTCTGCGGGCCGGGCATGCCGCTGAGCCTGCCCGGTCCGCACTTCGAACAGGAGATCACGTGTCCTCGTTGAAATACTCTGCGCCGATGCTGGCCACCTTGGCTCTTGTCGGCACCTGTGTCTCTTTGCCGTCGGTGGCCGGACCGCCGCCACGATTGCGCCCCGGCATGGTCGCTTCGCACGCGGATCTCCGTGATGTCGTACTGAATCACTACGTGGTCACGGTCGTGCGTGGGAAGGACGGCAGGTGGCATCTCTCCCTCGGTACCCGCGGCGCACCACCCGTGATTCACTTCTGCCACCCCGAGGAACCGCGCCCCAGAAACGAGATGGCAGTCCTGGCAGTTTTCGAGTGCGCGGGTGGGATTTCGACCTTCACATCCGACGTAAAGAAGGCCCTTCGCCGGGCAGAAGCCGAGATCCGTCCCAGTCTGAACGAGCTCGGGCTGAACCCATCGAGGGAAGAAATCGTGATGGTGCAGCGACTGGCAAACTCCCGCCTTCGCCAAATCCTCGTGGAGAACGGTTGGTTGGATCGCGCTCTTGACGCATGGGAGAAGCACGCGGCAGAAAGGTCGACCTGCTTCGAGCGCAAGCTCGACGAGTACAGACGCCAGATTGCCAGGTGGGCGGCACAGAACGGCGTTCGCTGCGACGACTGGTCCTCGTATCTCCGCTTCTGCACCAGCGAAGGACGTCGGGTAGCAGATCACGTCAAGCTGATGTCGGGCCTGTCTCCTCCTGAAGAGGTTCGGCGGACAATTCTCTCTCTGCTCAAGGCAGGTCTCGCCGATTGCTTGGCGAAAATCGTCGAGATGGACGCCCCTGATCTCGCCGAAGAAGTGACACGACTGCAAGCAAACCGAGAGCACCCATCGACCGACCCCATCAACCGCCGCGCCTGGCAGCTCTGGCGCCGCCGCGGGGTCGACCGGTGGTACGAGATCGTGCGGCGGGAGGGGAAGGTCCCGGAGAAACTGCGGCTGAAGATCCTCCAGTGTGCGGGCGGGTACCTGCCCCCGGTCGTGGACGAGGAGGCCGGCGGCCAAACCGGCAGCGGCGCTCCGACGAAGGCCCCGGCGCCGCCGAAGGCCCCCTGAGCGGGCAGCGGCGCGCCGGGCGAGCGGGCACCCGGGAGGCTCCGACATGCGCCCTTCGTTCTCCCCCTTGACCGCGGCGCCCCTCCCCGCGTACAT
>JAMOQA010000117.1 GCA_027064265.1 Acidobacteriota bacterium | reverse complement strand
TGCTACGCAGGCACTCCTCACGTGGGGCCACGCTTCTGCCACCCCGAGGCAACTTGCACGAGCCTCGCACGCCGAGATGATGGCGACGTCCTCCCGGTACGCCTTGGCGTACCACGTCGTGAAGGAGGTCTGGGAGAAGGACGAGGGGAAGACGCTGGTGCGGCTGCTGAAGGCGTTCGCCGGGAAGGAAGAGGTGCCGCCGCCGGAGGAGCAGGAGCGGATCTTCGAGGAGATCGTCGGGGAGCCCCTCGAGGCCGTGATCGCGCGCCTCGCCGCCCGGGCGCCGGCGGGCGAGGACCAGGCGGGCCGGTAGGGGCGCCCGCGTCGGGCAGCACGTCCGGTTGCCGGCACCGCGCGCGTCGGTCGGCGTCGGGCCGCCTGCCGGCGGCCCCTGCAGGAATCCACGAGGCGCGGGGCTTGCGGGGCGCGCCTACCGGTCTTCCCGGCGGACGTTCCCGCGCCCCCGGCGGCGCTCGGCCTCGGCCCGGGCCTCGATGCGGGCGGCGAGGCTGTTCCGACCCCCCTCGAGGAGCAGCTGGCGCCACGCGGCGGTGACGCGCCTGCCGGCCTCGACGTCCAGCGGATCGACCTGCTCGGCCAGGGGCGCCACCCGGCGGAGCACGTCCTCCCAGTCCCGCCGGAACCGGCGGTCGTGCCTCTTCAACCACACCATCGCCCGCACCCACGGGTCGTCCTCGCCGCCGCTTACCGTGAGGCCCCCGGTTCCCGCGCAGTAGTGGAAGGGCAGGACCGACGGGGGCCACGAGGGACCGTCGATGTAGTCGAAGGAGAAGAACGGCGAAGTGGCCGAGCCCCAGATCTTCGGGTCGTCCTTCCCGTCATACCAGGGATGGTCCGTGACCTCCGGGGGGCCGAGCGCGGCGAAGATGTCGTGGTAGATGCAGGCCCGGAGGAAGACCGGGTAGAGGATCTTCGCGCCCTCCCGGTACGAGATACGGGTGTCGCCCCCCAGCCTCTCCAGGAGTTGCGCCGCCGCCCGTTCCCAGCGGACCCGGTAGCCGTGGTCCACCTCGATGAGCCGGTAGTGCTCCTCGAACGCGGCGGTCGCCCGCATCGAGCACGCCCAGTCCCGCGGCCGGTTCTCCGGGTCGATCCCGAGGGGGGAAGGGAAGGTCCCGAGGATGAACTCCTCGCGATGGCCGTTCGGGTAGGTCCAGATCGAGGGCTGGAACAGGTCGATGGCAATCGCCTTGTCGACCTCGGTGAAGTCGTCGTCCGTGCAGCCGGCGGGACGGGGAACCGAGGCGCAGCCGGCCACCAGGGCGAGGACGGCGAGCGCAACGGCGCCGGCGAGCGCCGGGACGCCCCGGGGGCGGGACCATCCCGCCGGGGCGCGCGGGATCTCCGGGCGCATCAGGCACCTCCCGGGCCCGGATCGGTGGGCCCGGGAACAGGATACCCCGGCCGGGCGCGGCGGGCGGGGCCGGTCGGCGGGGGGCATTCGTGGAATAATCCGGGCGGCGCGGCGCGGCGCGCCGGACGGGGGCCCGGATGAAGCGATCCTCGCGGGAGATCCTCAAGGGAGGGATCCTGCTCTCGGCAGGAACCCTCGCGACCCGCCTGCTCGGCTTCGTCCGGGAGATCCTGGCGGCCGCCTTCTTCGGGGCGGCCGCGGACCTGGACGCCTTCGTCGTCGCCTTCACCGTCCCGAACCTCTTCCGCCGGGTCTTCGGCGAGGAGATGTTCGAGCGGGCGTTCCTGCCCCGGTACCGGCGCCTGGTCGCCGAGGGACGGGGAGCCGAGGCGCGCTCGTACCTGCTGCGGATCCTCGGGATCACGGTGGCCGGGCTGGCGGTCACCGCGTCGGCGCTCTGGTTCCTCGCCCCCCGGATCGTTCCCTGGATCGGGCCGGGCCTCTCCCCGGAGTGGATGGGGGAGGCGATCCGCCTCGCCCGGGTGCTGGTCGCCTACCTGGTCCTGGTCGGCCTCGCGACCTTCGCCGGGGCCCTGCTCCTGTTCTCCCGACGGCAGCTCCTGTACGCCCTGGCCCCCGCCGCCCAGAACGCCGCGGTGATCGCGGTGCTGGTCGTGCTCTACCTGCGGTTCGGGATGGGGGTCGCCTCCCTGGCCATCGCCTGGATCGTCGGCGGGGTCGCGTTCCTGCTCGTCCAGCTGCCGGCGGCGTGGAAGATCATCCGGGAACTGCCCGCCCGCGCGCCCGGCGAGCCCCCGGCGAGCGTGCGTCCCGGGCTCTCCGAGGGGAGCAAGATCCTGCTCTCCTCGGTCTTCACGAAGGCGGTCACCCTGGTCGACCGGGCGGTGGGCTCCCTCGTGGGACCCGGCGCGATCGCCTCCCTGTACCTCGCGTTCCGGATCGTCCACCTGCCGTTCTCCATCGCCGCCCTCGCCATCGGGCGTTCCATCGCCCCGGAGCTGAGCCGTCTGCGGGCCCGGCAGGACCCGGCGGAGACCACCCGGCTCGTACACCTGGGGATCGACCTCAACCTCTTCATCCTCGGGCCGATCGTCCTGTTCCTCGCGATGTTCGCCCGGGACGTGGTGGCGGTCTTCTACATGCGGGGCGCCTTCGGTGCCCAGTCCCTGGCGGCCACCACCCTGGCGTTCACCTGCTACGCCCCGGCGATCCTGCCGATGGGGCTGATCGTCCTCTTCGGCAGGGTCTACGCGGCCCAGGAGGACAACCGGCTGCCCCTCCTCGCCGCCATCGTGGCCTCCGTGGTCAACGTGGTCGGCGACGTGCTTCTCTTCCGGACGCCCCTCGCCCAGGGCGGGATCGCCCTCGCCTCGGTGATCGCCTTCTACGTGCAGATCACGATCCTGCTGCTCGGGCTCGGCCGGGTCGGCGTGCGGGTCCTGCCGGGCCGCCTGGTCGCCAGCCACCTCAAGCTGGCGGCGGCCCTCGGCGCGATGGCGGCCGTGCTCTGGCCGATGCGGCGGGCGTTCGCCGGGGCGGCCGGGTTCCTCGAGCACGCCCTCGCCCTCGTCGGGGCCGGGTTGCTCTCCTTCGGCGTCTACGGTCTCGTCGCCCTGGTCCTGTGGCGGCAGTCCCGCCCGCGGCGGCTGCGGGTCGTGCTCACCGGCGGCGGCACGGGCGGCCACGTCTACCCCGCGCTGGCGATCCTCGATGCCCTCGAGGCGGAGGACCGGGTCGCGGAGGCCCTCTACCTGGGCGTCCGCGGCCGGGCCGAGGAGGTGATCGTCCCCCGGCGCGGGATCCCCCTCGCGTTCGTGCCGAGCGCGCCGATCCTCGGCAGCTCGCCGGTGGCGCGGCTCCGGGCCGGGGCGCGGATCGGGGCGGGGGTGGCGGTCGCCTGCTGGCGCCTCCTGCGGTTCCGGCCTCACCTGGTGGTCGCCACCGGCGGATGGGTCTCCGCGCCGGTCGTGGTCGCGGCCTTCCTGCTGCGGCCGGTGCTCAAGGCGCGAATCGTCATCCACGAGCAGAACATCGTCCCGGGGCTGCTGAACAAGGCCGCCTCGATGCTGGCCGACGTGGTCGCCGTCAGCTTCCGGGAGAGCGCCTACTTCATCTGGAGCCACCGGTGCGTGCACTCCGGCTACCCGGTGCGGCGGGAACTGCTGGCCCCGGAACCGTCCCGGGAGGAGGCGCGGCGACGGCTCGGGATCGCGCCGGAGACCCTCGTCGTCCTCGCGTACGGCGGGTCGATGGGCTCCCGCTCGATCAACCGGGCGATGGCGGCCCTCGCTCCCCGGCTCCTCGAGCGGCCGAAC
>JAMOQA010000116.1 GCA_027064265.1 Acidobacteriota bacterium | reverse complement strand
GATCACCTGCGAGGTGCTGGAGCCCTGAGCTCGGCCCGGATCGTGCATGATCGGGGCCAGGGAGGCGCGCGATGGTCTTCTACATGCCGGACAGGAGCGGGGCGGAACCGCTGGACGCGGGCCGACTCGGGGAACGGGTGGAGAACCTGACGCCGCCGCGGGTCGTGGCGGAGCTCGACCGCTTCATCGTCGGGCAGCAGGCGGCCAAGCGGGCCGTGGCGGTCGCCCTCCGGAACCGCTGGCGCCGCCGGCAGCTGCCCCCCGAGCTCGCGGAGGAGGTGCTGCCGAAGAACATCCTGATGATCGGTCCCACCGGGGTGGGCAAGACGGAGATCGCCCGACGCCTTGCTCGCCTGACCGGCAGCCCGTTCCTCAAGGTGGAGGCGACGAAGTACACCGAGGTCGGTTACGTGGGCCGGGACTGCGAGTCGATGGTCCGCGACCTGGTCGAGGTCGCCCTGGAGATGGTCCGCCGGGAGAAGCGCCGGGAGGTGGCGGCGGCGGCGGCCCGCTCGGTGGAGGACCGGATCCTGGAGGCGCTGACCGGCCCGCGATCGGCCAGCTTCTCCCCGGACGAGGCTCGCGCCCGCCTGGAGGCCCGGGAAGCGTTGCGCCAGCGGCTGCGCGACGGCGAGCTGGAGGACGAGCGGGTCGAGATCGAGGTGGCCGAGGAAGCTCCGCCGGCGTTCAAGATCGCCGGCGGGCCGGGGATGGAGGAGATCGACGTCCGGCTCGGCGAGATGATGCCGGGACTCTTCGGCGGCCGCCGTGCGCGACGCCGGGTGACGGTCCGGGAAGCCCGGGAGATCCTCCAGCGCGAGGAGGAGGACCGGCGACTGGACCGGGAGGAGATCGCCCGGGAGGCGATCCGGCGGGTCGAGGAGACCGGCATCCTGTTCATCGACGAGCTGGACAAGGTCGCCGCGCCGAACGGCCCGGGCTCCGGTCCGGACGTCAGCCGCCAGGGGGTCCAGCGGGACCTCCTGCCGATCGTGGAGGGGACGATCGTCCAGACGAAGCACGGGCCGGTACGCACCGACCACGTCCTGTTCATCGCTGCGGGTGCGTTCCACGTGGCGAAGCCGTCCGACCTGATCCCCGAGCTCCAGGGACGGTTTCCGATCCGCGTGGAGCTGCAGCCGCTGACCCGGGCGGACTTCGTTCGGATCCTGACCGAGCCGGAGAACGCCCTGGTCAGGCAGTACCAGGCCCTGCTGCGGGTGGATGGAGTGGAGCTGGAGATCACCGCGGACGCGATCGACGAGATCGCGCGGCTGGCGGAGGAGGTGAACGAAGCGACGGAGGACATCGGGGCCCGCCGGCTGGCCACGATCCTCGAGCGGATCCTCGAGCCGATCCTTTTCGAGGCCCCGGAGGAGCGGACGGGGAAGGTCGTCATCGGGGCGAAGGAAGTCCGGGAGGCCCTCGGGGAGATCTCGGGGCGGCACGACCTCGCGCGCTACGTTCTCTGACGACGCCGATGACTCGACGCATCCTTCCCGTCTTCGCGGTCTTCCTGGCGGCCTTCCTGGCCCCCGGCTGCGGGCACAGGGGAGCGCCCCGGCCGCCGCTTCCCCGGATCCCGGAGGAGCCGCGGGGCGTCCACTGGCGCCAGCGGGGCGACCACCTGGAGGTCGTGGCCGACTACCGGCTCCTGGCCCTCGAGGGCCGGTCCCTGCGGCCTCCCGTGCGGCCGGTGGTCCTGTGGGTTCCCGCCCGGTCCCCGGGGGAGGCCGAGTCGTGGCGTGCGCGGCCACGGGCCGGCGAGTTCCGGCGCAGCGCCGCGGAGATTCCCCTGGACCCGTTCCCGGAGACCCTGCTGGGAACGCGCACGAAGGCGCTGCGGCTGGTTCCGCTGGACCGGTTCGGAAAGGCCCCGGCGGTCGTCCTGGCCCTGGCCCTGCGGGATCGTCGGGCGCGGTCCTTCCCGTCGCCCAGGGAGACCTGGCAACCGGTGCGCCCCCCGCTGCCTGCCCCGGGAAGGGTGCAGGCGATCCCGGAGGAGACGGGGGTGCGGCTGCGTTGGGGCGTTTCCCGGGATCCGCGGGCCCGCTTCGTCGACATCTACCGGGTCGTGGGGGCGGAGGCATCCTTCCCCCGCGAGCCGTGGCGGCGCGTCGAAGCGTCCGCGGGCGAACTCCTGGACGAGGACGCCCGCTACGGGGACGTCCTCCGGTACGAGGTGGCCTTCGCGGCGGACGTTCCGGGGATCGCGGTGGAGTCCCCGGCGCTGGTTGCCGGGCCCGTGGATTACCGGGACGTCTTCCCTCCGGCGGCTCCCCGCGACCTGGACGTGGTGCCGGAGCCGGGGGGCGTGCGACTCCTCTGGACACCGGGTGGTTCGTCGGACGAGGCGCGGGTCGAGGTCTACCGGCAGGCCGAGGACGGCGGGGAGTGGGTTCTCGCGGGAACGGTCGACGTGCCCGGGGCGACCTTCCTCGACACCGGTCTCGATCCCGGGCGGCGATACAGGTACAGGATCGTGGCGGTCGATGCGCGGGGGAATCGTTCACGCCCGGCCGGTCCGACCCCGTGGGAGCGGCCGCGGGAGGAGCGACGGTGAGGACGGGGCTCGCGTTCTGGAAGCTCGACGGGGCGGGGAACGACTTCGTCCTGGTCGACGGCCGCTCGGCCGCCCCTCCCATGGAGCCACCTCGCCTGGCGCGAGCCCTCTGTGACCGGCGGCGAGGTATCGGCGCGGACGGACTGCTGGTCGTCCTGGATGCCGAGGAGAACCGTGTGCGCGTCGGCTACTGGAACGCGGACGGGTCGCCGGCAGCGTTCTGCGGCAACGGGGCCCGCTGCGTGGCGCTGCTCGCGGTCCTCGAGGGATGGGCCGACCCGTCCCTGGAGCTCTCGTTCCCGGGGCTCGTGACCCGGGCGGATGTCCGCGCCGGGGAGGGCCGGGTGCGGCTGGCGCTTCCGGCGCCGGAGCCGACCGGGGAATTCGTCGTCCACCTGGGGGATCGCGGGTTGCCGGCAGGCCTGTGGAAGGTGGGGGTCGACCACGCCGTCGTGGCCGTTCCCGCGCCGGAACTCGCCAGCCTGTCGCTCGTGGAGGTGTCCCGGGCCGTGGAAGAAGCGACGGGCCTCGAGGACCCGAACGTCACCCTGGTCGCCGGGGAGGGACGGCGGCTGCACGTGCGGACGCGGGAGCGCGGGGTGGGCGAGACGCTGGCATGCGGGAGCGCGGCCCTCGCCGCGGCCGCGTTCTGGGGAGAGCGGGGCGCCGTCGTGGAGATCGTGCCCCCGGGAGGGGCGCCGCTCCTCGCCCGGGTGGCCGCGGGGGAAGCGATGCTCGAGGGACCGGCGCGGGTGGTGTTCAGCGGGACCTGGCGTCCGCACCCGGCCTGATCGCCCACAGGATCCCCGCCATCACCAGGGCGGCCCCGACGATCTCCCGCGGGGTCATCGATTCGCCCGCCAGCCAGGCAAAAGCCGCGGCGAAGACCGGTTCGAGGGAGAAGAGCAGGCCGGCCCGCGAAGGGGTCGTCCGCTCCTGGCCCCACGCCTGGAGGCCCAGGAGAAGCGCGGTCGCGACGAGGCCCAGGAACCCGATCTCCGCGAGGACGGCGAGAGTCGGAGCGAACCGGAGGGGACCGGAGACGGGAACGAGCAGCGCGGAGAAGATGGCGGTCCCGGCGATCTGGACGGTCGCCAGGGGAAGGGGGGGGTGATGGTCCAGGGCGCGATGCAGGGTAACCATCTGTCCCG
>JAMOQA010000115.1 GCA_027064265.1 Acidobacteriota bacterium | reverse complement strand
TCGCCCCACAGGATCCCGTCGGGACCGAGCCGGGACGCTTCCGCGGAGAGGTCGGCCGGGCCCAGGGCGGCATCGCCCCAGAGGATGCCGTCACCCCACAGGATCCCGTCGCCCGAGAAGGTGCCATCGCCCCAGAGGATCCCGTCCGCGTAGAGGATGCCGTCGCCCCAGAGGATCCCGTCGCCGCCAACCTGCCCGTCACCCCAGAGGATCCCCTGGGCGCGGAACAGCCCGGTCGCGAAGAACCAGCCGTCGGCGTAGACGACCCGCTTGCCCCAGGGGATCGACTCCCCGGCGATCGCCGCGGAGAAGGGGGCGGCGAGGTCCAGCCCCGGCGCGGCCGGGTCCCCGTACGCGAGCGCCGCCGGGTCGCCGACGACGTGGGCGACGAGGTCGCTGGCGGCAGCCACGTCCACGAGGCCCGCGCCCTGCTCGACCGGGTACAGGTCGGGCAGCGGCTGGGCGGTGTACATCAGGATCGCCTTCACGAGGGAGGGAGGCAGCCCGGGGTGCTGCTGGAGGAGCAGCGCCGCGATCCCCGACACCACCGGCGCGGCCATCGAGGTCCCGGAGAGCTCCAGGTAATGGCTGCCGCGCACCAGGTCCGGGTGGTCCACGGCGAGGGATGCGTCCTTCGAGAGGAGGGAGACCAGCCGGTTGCCGGGGGCGAGAAGGTCCGGCTTCAGCAGGTTGTCGAAGTTCCGCTCGTCCTCGGTGATCGTCCCGTCGCCGTCCAGGTCCTCCTCCCGGTACGAGCGCGTCGGCCCGCGGGACGAGTAGGTGGTGACCACGTCGTCGGAGCGGACGTCGGTCTGGAACGTGTTGGCGGCGCCGACCGTGATCACCAGCGGATCGTTGGCCGGCGAGAGGATGCCCCCGTAGGCCTTGTTGCCGTCCTCGTCCTTGCCGTAGTTGCCGGCGGCGACGACGACGGTGATCCCGTCCCGCACCAGCTGCTCCACCGCCTGGCAGAGGGGGTCGGTCTCGAAGGACTCGTGGGGGGCCGTCCCGACCGAGAGGTTGACCACCCGGATTCCCTGCGCGCCGGCGTTCTGGTGGATCCAGTCGAGGGCATCGAGGAGGCCGTCCAGGGTTCCGGTGCCGTCGGAACGGAGCACCCGGAGGTCCACGACCAGCGCCTCGGGAGCCGTTCCGGCCACGGCGCGCGCCAGCTCGTCCCGACTGAGGATGCCGTTCCCGGCGACGAGCCCCGCAACGTGCGTGCCGTGCCCGTACGGGTCGTAGACGCCGTCCGGCAGGACCTCGTCGGTGAAGTCCACGTGGAAGACGACCCGCGAGGCGCCGGTATCCGGGTCCTGCAGGTCCGGGTGTTCGTCCACCCCCGAGTCGACGACCGCCACGATCACGCCCGCACCGGTCACGTCCCGCCCGGTCCAGGCCTGGTCGGCGCCCGTCGTCACCGGGACGTGGGCGTCGGTCGGCAGGGGCCACGGTGCCGGTTCCTCGTCGTCTCCCCCGTCGCCAGCGTTCGTCTCCGCCGTCCCGGTCGAGGAGCCCTTCACCGCCTTGACGGTGACTGCCGCCGGTTCCAGCGCGCGGTTCGGGACGACGTAGTCGACGGTCGTCGTCTGCGCGGTCTGCTGGAGGGACGAGACCGGCAGGTCCACCACCGCCATCCGGAAGTCCGGCATGTCCCGGACCAGGGTCCCGCCCAGCTCGGTGGCGGCCGCCTGGCCGGTGCTGCCGGTGGCGTAACGGACGATGACCCGGAGCAGGTCGCCTTCCTGGAGCCCTTCGCAGGCGTCGTCCAGGTCGGTGGAACCGATTCCCCTGGCCTGGAGATTGACGATCTTCGTGGGCACCTTGAAGACGACGGTGTTGGCCGCCATCCCCGGCAGGCCAGCGGCGAGGACCAGTGCGGCGAGCAGGATCGTGACTGCCTTCGGAATGGTTCTCGAGTTGGCACTCATGGGGCGTCTCCCTTCCCGCGCGCCGAGGCGCGGCACCCCGGGAGTTCGCAAGGACGGTGCCAGTCGCTAAACTGTTGCCGGGCAACGGGAATACCGCGACGGCTGCCGGCGGGGTCGGGAGGCGTCCGGACATCCTGTCCGGGTTCCGGGCAGAAAGGCAGGACCGATGGCCGAGCGATACACGCGGAACGGAGCGGAGCGGGCGAGCCTGCGGGGGGAGTTGCACGGGGAGGCCCCGGTCCTCCAGGTGGGGCGGGAGGGGCTGACCGCGTCCGTTCTCGCCGCCGCGGAGGAGGCCCTCGCCGCCCGGGAGCTGATCAAGGTCCGGTTCGGGAAGGGGTGCCCGGTCGGGGCGGGCGAGGGAGGTCGGCTCCTGGCGGAACGGCTGGCCGCCGAGCTGCTCGGGACGATCGGGCGGGTGGCGATGCTGTACCGGCCGCGCGAGGACGGTCCGGGCGACCGGTCAGAATTGCACCAGGAGTGACGTGGAGAAGACCGTGTCGGTCGTGTCGTACACGAACACGGCGGGGGGACCGCCGGCGGGATTGGCGAACAGCTTCCGCTGGGGTTCCCGGTCGTAGCGAACCTCCCAGGAAGTCTTGAGGGCCAGCTTGCTCGTGATCGCCACCTCGAGCCCGACGTTCCCGTTGACCCGGAGGTCGTGGGTGTCCTCCAGGTTCTCGAGGAACTCGAGCCCCGCACGGAGCGAGGCGTGGGAGCCGAGCTTGCGATCCCAGCCGGTCGCGAGGCGGGCGCCCGCGTAGGTCCGGGTGTCCCCCTGGACGGGCGACTCCCGCGTCCCGTCCAGGCCGGCCTCCACGCGGAGGTTCCCGAGGGGGCTCCCCTCGGGGATCGTCCAGGAGAGGCCGGCGCCGGCCCGCGACCGGGAGGAGAGGCCGGCCGGGCGGTTCTGCTCCCACTCGGTGAAGGCGAACCAGCCGAGCCGCTTGTGCACCGTCCGCTCCACCTTGAGTGACACGTCGAACTCCTCGCTCGTCCGGGCCCGGCTCCGTTCGACGACGACCCGGGGGTTTGCCGGGTCCGCGAAGTCCGCGTGGATGTCCCGGCGGGTCGTGTCCACGCGGAGCATCCGGGTCGCCAGGATCAGGCGGGTTTCCGGCCACTCCACCGCGAGCGTGTTGTCGAACGTGACGTTCGTGTTCTCGGTGTTCCCCGACGTTGCGACCACCCCGAGGCTGGCCGTGTCGTGCCAGCGGCGGTGCGCTCCTGCCTCCGGGGGCGGGCCGGCCGGGGTGACGGGCGGCGCGTCCGCTCGCCCCGCGCCGGCCGGGATGAGGCAGGCGCAGGCGAAGAAGAGGGCCCGGCAGGCGCGCCGGGAGGGTCGGGCAAGGGGCATGGTCGTCGAGGCCGCCGGGGGAAGGTGAACCCGGACGGCTCGCCGATCCTAAACGATGGACCCGGGACCGGCGAGCGGGGGAGCCCAGCCGGCCGCACCGGAGCGGCGGACGGCGCGGAGCAGGCGCCGCGCCGCCGGCAGCGTCCGGGCCCGCCTGCGGCGCAGGGCGAACGCCTCCGGCAGCCGGCGCAGGGCCGCCGGGATCCCGCGGGCGGCGCCCCCCCGCCGGAGGATGGCCGCGAGCCACCGGGCGGGCAGCCAGGCGAGGTGCTCGAGGAGAGCTCCCGCCCCGGCCCCGTGCACCCAGGTGAAGAACATCCGGTTGCGCTCGTAGATCGCCCGCACCTCGGCCGTGGAGAAGTGGGCGCCGATCGTCGCCTGGTGGTCGTGCAGGGCGCGGGCGTCGCCGATCTCGCGGGTGGTCCAGCCCTCGCGGAGCGCCTGCCAGCCGA
>JAMOQA010000114.1 GCA_027064265.1 Acidobacteriota bacterium | reverse complement strand
GGTGTCGGGACCCCGAGGAGGTCGAGCAGCGTCGGCGCGATGTCCACCGATTCCACCTGGCCCCGGACGACCCGCCCGGCGGGAAGCTTCCCCGGCAGCCGGAAGACCAGGGGGACGTGGACGTCGGTCTCGTGCAGCGAGAGGCCGTGGCTGAAGTACCAGCCGTGCTCCCCGAGGGACTCGCCGTGGTCGGCGACCAGCACGACCAGCGTGTCGTCGGCGAGGCCCAGGCGGTCGAGCTCGCGCAGGAGCTCGCCGATCTTCGCGTCGACGTAGCGGATCTCCGCGTCGTAGCGGGCCACGTAGAGGTCGACGTCCGTCGAGTCGTCGATCGCCAGCCAGTGCTCGATCCGACCGACGTGGGTGTCGCCGAAGGGCACGTCGTAGCCGTCCCACTGCCCCCAGTGCTCGTCCCGGACGAACATGTCCCGGTACGGTTCCGGCGGGTCGTAGGGGGCGTGGGGGTCCACGTAGTGGACGTAGAGGAAGAACCGCTCGTCGTCCCGGTGTTCCTCGAGCCAGGGGATGACCGCCGCGTTGACCTTCGCCGCGTCGTTGTCCACCCGCCGGCCGCCGACCTGGACCATCGTCTGGAAACCCTGGTCGAAGTTGAAGATCGCGCCGACGTTGACGTTGGCGACGAAGGAGGCGGTCGTGAAGCCGCGGGGCCCGAGGACCTCCGGGAGGAGGAGCACCCGGTCCGGCAGCCAGGTGCCGATCGTCGCGATGCCGTGGGTGTGGGGGTAGGTCCCGGAGAGGATCGTCGCCACCGAGGGGCTGGTCTTCGGGTTCTGGACGATCGCCTCCGCGAAGCGGACCCCGGAGGCAGCGAACGCGTCGATCTCGGGGCTGGTCGGGCGCTCGTAGCCGTAGCAGGACAGGTGGTCGGCGCGGAGCGTGTCGACGAGGACGACGATGGCGTTCCGGGGCCAGGGGAAGGGAAGGGGTGACGGCGGGCGGGCGGGCGCGGTGCTCGTCCCGCGCTTCGCCCGGTGTTCCACCTCGAGCCGGTGGACGGGCCGACCCGCCAGGTCCAGGAGTCCCGCCGCCACGACGACCAGCACGACGACGAGAACGAGCCGCGCCGGGCGGGCGGCGAGCTCGCGCAGCCGCCGGACCGTGACTCCCAGGACCGCGCCGAGGGCGAGCAGCCCGCAGCCGGCGACGAGGGGAGGCAGGAGCGCGGCCTCCCCCTGGGCGCGGAGGAGGTAGTAGGCGAGCACCGCTCCGGGCAGGGCGAGGGCGAGGCCGGGGCCGAGCCCCCGCAGGCGCCCCGGCAGCACGACCGCGGGAATGCCGGCCAGCACGCCGGCGAGGATCCCGACGAGGCCCCAGCCGAGGGTCGCCGCGAGGACGATCCCGGGCACCTGGAGAGCGCCGAGGGCGCAGCCTCCCGCCACGAGGACGAGGCCGAGGGTGGCACCGGCGACGGCGCCCCCGAGGAGGCCGGCGGCGATGCTCGACGGGACGACGGTGAACCGCCCCGGGGAGGTCCGTGGGGTCGTGGTGGACATGGCAGCAGCTCCTGGCCGGGAAGGATGGACGGCCCATTCTTGGGCGGGCTCCCCGCGGTGTCAACGATCCGGACCCGGACGGTTCCGATCGGTCGTTCCGTGCATGTTGACGCCCCGGGGGGCCGATGTTAGGTTTCGCCATCCCGGTGGGCCCGTGGCCCGGAGATCACGAGATGCGCAAGAGAGAGCTCGCGAAGTTCCGGAAGCTGCTCGAGGAGAAACGGCGCAGCCTGCTCCAGAAGACCACGCGGACCGCCGAGGAAGGTCGCGGTGCGGTGATCGAGGGGGGGGAGGACTACGTCGACGACGCCGTCACCCACTACACCCGGGAGTTTCTTCTTTCGCTCTCCGACCTGGAACGGCGGCAGCTGATGCTCGTCGAGGAAGCCCTCGTGCGGATCAGGGAGGGAACCTACGGCGAGTGCCAGATGTGCGGCGAGGACATCGGGTTGAAGCGGCTCCAGGCGGTCCCGTGGGCGCGGTACTGCGTCCACTGCCAGGAGCTGGCCGAGCGGGAGGAGCTGGCCCAGTCGTTCCCGGTGCGGGACATCGCCGACGAGGTCGAGGAAGAGTAGCCCCGGGGAGGCAGGGTGAGCCGGGTCGGGCGGGTCGTCGTCACCGGGCGGGGGGCCCGGCGGGCCCGGCGAGGGCACCCCTGGATCTTCGCGGACGACGTGCTCGGCGTCGATGACGGCCTCCGGGCGGGAGACGTCTGCCGGGTCGAGGACCGCTCGGGCGCCTTCTGCTGCTGGGCCTCCTTCTCTCCCGCCTCGCGGATCGTCCTGCGGCGCCTCTCCCGGGCCGAAGGCCCCCCCGGGCCGGAGACATGGCTCGCCCGCTTCCGGCAGGCCGTGGACCGGCGCCGCGACTACCCGGTCGACGATCCCCCGTGCCTCCGCTACGTCCATGCCGAGGCCGACGGCTTCCCCGGCCTCGTGGCGGACCGGTACGGTGACCTGCTGGTGCTCCAGCCGACCACCGCCTGGGCGGACCGGGTCGCCCGGGACCACGCGGCGGCATTCGCCGAAGCCTCCGGGACCCGGGCGGTCCTCGGCCGGATGGATGCTCCCGCCCGGCGGTTCGAGGGGCTCCCGGCAGGCGTGCAGCCGCTCCACGGCGAGGTTCCCCGGGAGGTGCGGGTCGTCGAGGCCGGTGTTCCGCGGGCGGTCGACCCGTGGTCCGGGCACAAGACCGGCCTCTACCTCGACCAGCAGGAGAATCACCGGCGGGCGTCCGCGTGGCTCGTGGGCGGAGGAGAAACGGAGGTGCTGGACCTCTTCGCCGCCGAGGGGGGCTTTGCCGTGCCCCTCGCCCGGGCCGGCGCCCGCGTCGTCGCCGTCGACCGGTCCCCGGAGCTGCTGGAGCGGGGACGGCGGGCGGCGGAGGCGGCCGGGGTGGGAGACCGGATCGAGTGGGTCCCCGGCAACGCCTTCGACCTGCTGGCCGCCTGGCAGCGGGAGGGCAGGCCCTTCGACGCGATCGTCCTCGACCCGCCCCCGTTCGCCCGCTCCCGGAACGCCCGGGAGGGGGCCGCGCGCGGGTACCGGGACCTGCACCGGCGCGCCTTCCGGCTGCTCCGGCCGGGCGGCCGCGTGCTCTCCTTCACCTGCTCCTTCGCCGTCGACGCGGCGGCCTTCGAGGGGGCGGCCCGGGAGGGAATCGAGGAGGCGGGGGCGTCCGCGCGGGTGGTCGGAAGGCCGGGGCCGGCCGCCGACCACCCGGAACTGCTCGAGGTCCCGGAGACC
>JAMOQA010000113.1 GCA_027064265.1 Acidobacteriota bacterium | reverse complement strand
GTAGTTCGACTCGATCTCCTCGACGGTGAGGATCCGGCCCGGCATCCCGTGGGCGGCCCGGTGGTCGAGCAGGCGCTGCCAGGCGTCCTTCAGGCTCTCCGGGCAGATGATCATGTAGGGCTCGGAGACCCGGCTTCCCGCCTTCGTCGGCAGGGGGTAGTCGAGGGCGGTCGCCGGGTTGACGGCGATGCGGCCGAGCTCGTCGAGGTCGATCGCGAGCCCCCGCGGCGGCAGGTGCTGCCGTTTCGCCGTCGCGGGGCGCAGGTGCAGGAGGACGGTCATCCGGCCCCAGCTCTCCACCCGGCCGGCGGCCGGCAGCACCCGCACCGGGTGCACCAGCACGGAGGCGAGGTGGAAGCCCCGGAACCAGCCGTCTCCCGCCAGGGTGACCGGCTCCGCGGGCCAGGGGGCGGCGGACCCGTAGACCCCCTCGTCGCGGGGGGTGTCGTCCGGGGCGGGGAGGCAGATCGGTCGCGGCTCCCGGCCCCAGGCCAGGTGGTGCCGTCCGGCCGCGGCCTCCGGCTCGCCCAGGACCTCGACCCGCTCGACCTCGGTGCCCGGGGGCAGGACGACCGTGTAGCTCGCCTCGGGCAGGAGGGGCGTGCCGGGCCGCAGGGCGCGGACGGGCAGGTCGCCGACCAGTACCCGTTCCCCGCCGGGCCCGGGCTCGAAGACGGGCGCGGGGAAGTCGACCGTCAGCCGGACCAGGTCGGGGGAGACCTCGACCCGTGCCGGGGGGGGCGGGGCCGCCGTGGCGGCGGCGACGAAGGCGGCGAGGACGGCGAGGCAGACGAGGGACGACGGAAGACGGACGGGTCTCATGGTTCACCTCTCGGGGGACACGGAACGCTCCTCGGTTCCCTGGTTCCCCAGAAGGTACGGCGACGATCGCCTTACCGGGACTCCCGGTTGCGTTCGGGGGCGACCCGGTGGAGACGCTCGAAGAAGGACCGCACCGCGGGGTGGTCCGGGGCCAGCTTCCGCGCCTCCCGGTAGGCCTCGAGGGCCTCCCGGTTCCGTCCCTCGGCCCGCAGGGCGCTCCCGAGGACGAGCAGCGCTTCGAGCCGCCGGTTCCGGGGGAGGGGAGGGCCGGGGGAGGCGAGGGCTTCCCGGAGGAGGCGGATCGCCTCGTCCCGGCGCTTCTGCCGGATCGCGAACCGGGCCCGCACGATGGCGACCACCCGCGGGTCCTCCCCGGCGGCGACCAGGCGCCGGCAGTCCTCCTCGAGGGCGGTCCCGTTCCCGGTGACGGCGTGGAGGGTGGCGAGGGTCCGCAGCCAGGAAAGGCGGGCGCCCGGGTCGTTCGGGACGGGGCGTCCCTCGAGGAGGGCCAGCGCTTCCCCGTACCGCTTCTGGTCCATCAGCGTCGCGGCCAGCAGGGACCGCAGCCGCGGGTCGTCCGGGTGCCTCGCCACCGCCCGCTCGAGGACGATGCGCGCCCCGCTCCGGTCCCCGCGCCGCCGGAGCCAGAGCGCGAGCCGGTACGCGGCGTCGGGCGTGTTGGGGGTCGCCTCCATCAGGGTGCCCAGGTCGGAGGCGGCCTCCCCCAGGAGGTCGTACGCCTCCGCCGCCCGGTACGGCGCCAGGCGCAGGAACTCCCGGACGAGGCGGTAGGCTTCCCGGCGGTCGCCGAGGACGAGCCAGGTCCGGGCCAGGGTCAGCAGGTTCGCCCGGTCCACCGGGGCCAGTTCCTCCGCCCGGTGGAGCCAGGAACGGGTCAGCGGGACGAAGCCCTCCGGGAGCGCCGTCCCGGGGGGACGCAGGTGGGCCCACGCCTGGGCGGCGGCCCAGAGCTCCCGCCGCACCGCCGGCCGCAGCGGCGCGGTCACCTCGGCGACGCGGAGCAGGCGGAGGGCCCGGGCGGCTCGCTGGAGGAGCCGATCGCGGGGAGGGGCGCCCTCCCGGGTGGCCTGCCGCACCGCCAGGACCACCTGCCGGTGGGCGTGGGCGACGAGCGCGCCGGGGTCCGCCAGGGCGGCCACGCCGATCCGGTCGGCCGCGAGGCGGGGCCGGGCCGCCACGTGGGTCGCGAGGCCGGCGAGCAGCACCGCCGCCGCCGCGAGGCCGAGGGCCAGCTTCCAGGCGGTGCGGGCCCGCGGACCGCTGCCCCGCCCGGGCCCCCAGGCGAGGGGGGCGAGGAAGGCCCCGGCGGCCAGGGCGGCGGGGACGGCCACCCCGGGCAGCTGGAGGGAGAAGTCGACGAACTCGTGGATCGCGAGGGCGACGAGGGCACACCCGAGGCCGAGGGTGAGGGCCCGTTCCCCCTTCCGGGCGCGCCGGAGCAGCAGTACGCCTCCCCCGGCGACCGCCAGCACCCACCCGAGGAGCAGCAGCATGCCCGGCCAGCCGGTCTCCACCTTCCACTCCAGCCAGTCGTTGTGCAGGTGGCTGACGTGGGCGGACTGTTCGGGGGGGCGGTAGAGGGGGTGCACCCACCTCGTACACCCCGGGCCGACGCCGAACCACCGGAAGTCCTGCTCGATCCGGAGGCCGGTGCGCCACATCGCGGTGCGCCCGCCCCAGCCGAGGGAGACCGTCTCCAGGTCCTCCCGGAGCGGGGTCGGCGGGCGCATCCAGATCGAGCCGGCGACCAGGACCCCGGCGACCAGCACCCCGAGGACCAGGGCGGCCCGGCCCCGGGGCGAGGCGACGAGCCGCCGGATCCCGAGCACCAGCCAGAGGAGGAGCCCGGCTCCCGCCGCCCCGAGCCCCGCCCGGGAGGACGACCAGGTCATCGCGATCACCAGCACCGCCGCGGCGGTCGCTCCCAGGAGGAGCCGCGCGCCCCGCTCGAAGGACGTCTCCTCCTCGCCCCGGTGCCGGCGGGCGGCGAGGAGGGCGAGGGTGGCGAACAGCCCGAGGGAGAGCAGGGCGGCGAAGTGGTTCGGGCAGACGAACGTCCCCGACGGAAGGCCGAGGTAGCTGGTCCGGGCGCGCCAGAGGATGTGGTAGTGGCCGGAGAGCGCCTCGGCGAGGCCGTAGCTCGCCTGGAGGAACGCGGAGACGGCGAGCGCCCCCGCGAGGAACCGGCGGCCCGGCTCGTTGCCCGTGGAGAGGAGGGCGAGGAGGAAGGCCCCGAGCCCGAGGAGCACCCGGGTCGTCCCGTCGAGCCGTCCCCCGGCGTCCAGGGCGAGGGGGCGGGCCGCGGGTGTCGTCCGGCGGGCGCCGGCCGCCTCGAGGAGCCGCGCCTCGGCCGCGGCGAGGGCCGGGTCCTCCCCCGCGAGGGCGAGGCTCTTTCGCGCCTCGACCACCGCCCGGGGTTCGATCCGCTCGAGGATCCCTGCCGGGATCGGCACGAAGTAGAGGGCGAGCAGGGCGAGGGTGGCGGCGGCGAGGAGGGCGAACCGCGCCGGGGGAACCGGCAGCCGGCGCAGGTCGAGGAGGACGAGGGCGAGGCCGACGCCGATCGCGAGGGCGAGGGCGGCCCGGGCTCCAGGCGTCGTGGCGCCGAAGGGCAGCGGCGCAGTCACCGCGAGGAGCGCGGCGATCCCGAGGGCGACCCGGCGCAGGGAGACCGGCATCGGCGGGGCCTTCTTCTCGCCGGCTCCGGTCAGTGGCCGAGGGCGGCGACGAACATGCCGAAGGCGCCCAGGGCCCACAGGACGAAGAACACGGCCGTCATCACGAAGCCGACGATGAACGCCAGGCCCTGGGCGACGAAGTAGGTCTTCAGCTTGCCGAGGAACAGCGCCGCGTTCGGGGGGGCCGTCCCCCCGCGGGTGTCGAGGGCGGAACTCGCCCCGATTG
>JAMOQA010000112.1 GCA_027064265.1 Acidobacteriota bacterium | reverse complement strand
CGTCTGGAAGACCACCGACCGGGGCGAGACGTTCGAGAACCGCAACGGGAACATGAACCTGACCCAGTTCTACGCGGTGGGGGTGCACCCGTCCGACGGCGGAATCATCTGCGGCGGCGCCCAGGACAACAGCTCCCTCGCCCGCACGACGAGCAACGTCTGGGACCTCCAGGCGGTGACCGGCGACGGGTTCGTCTGCCACATCGACCCGGTGAACCCGGACATCAACTACATCTCCTCGTACCCCTCGGGCGGCTACCCGCACGTCTCGCGCTCCGACAACGGGATCCTCGGCTCCTACCACGGAATCACCGGCGCGGGCAGCGGCATCATCGAGGGAGACCGGATCAACTGGGTGACGCCGTACGTCCTCGACCCGCAGAGCCCGAACATCCTCTACCTGGGCACGCACCGGGTGTACAAGTCGACGAACCACGGCGACCACTGGGACCCGGTCTCGGGCGACCTGACCGGCGGTTCCGGCAACATCAAGACCCTGGACGTCAACCGGAACTTCCCCGAGGTGGTCCTCGCCGGAACGACGAGCGGGAAGGCCTGGATCAGCCGCGACGGCGGAACGAACTGGGAGGAGATCACGTCCGGCCTGCCGAGCCGCGAGGTGAACGACCTCGCCTCCGACCCGACCGATCCGGACCATGCCCTCGCCGTGGTGTCCGGGTTCAACACCGCCCACCTCTGGGAGTGGCGCCGCGGCCAGGAATGGGTCGCCATCGGCGACGGCCTGCCGAACGTGCCGGCCAACACCGTGATCATGCTCGACGACCAGCGGGTCTTCGTCGGGACCGATACCGGTGTCTTCCGCAGCATCGACGGCGGCCGGAACTTCGAACCGTTCATGAACGGCATGCCCCGGGGGACCGTGATCGACGACCTGAAGTACAACCAGGACCTCGACCTGCTGACCGCCGGGACCTACGGGCGGGGCGCCTGGCAGATCCAGGTCGACCCGCTCGGGCCGATCGTCCAGTACGACTCGATCGAGCAACCGCTGGTGGAGATCGACGGCGACGGGGACGGCTCCGTCGAGCCGGGCGAGACCTGGGAGGTCCGCCCGATCCTCCGCAACGTCGGCTCCGAGACGGCGAGCGGGGTGACGGCGCGGCTCGCCACGTCGACGCCCCACGTCACGATCGAGGGGGACGACGTCCGGGCCTACGGGGACATCGCCGCCGGGCAGAAGGTGGGCGCCGAGGCCCGGTACCGCTTCGTCGTCGACCCGGACTTCCCCTGCGGGGAGGAGATCGTCTTCGACATCGTCGACATCCGTTCGACCAACGACCCGGGGACGTACAAGGACGCGCCGGGAGCGTTCACCGTGACCGTCGTCGATCACTACCTCGACCCGGTGGACCACGTGATCGCCGAGGACGACATGGACCCGGACACGGAACTCGACTGGTCCCACGAGGCGATCGATCCCGGCTTCTGGTGGTGCCAGATGTCGTACGTCGACGAGTGGCACCTGGATCAGAAGGACTCCGGGCACGGGAACAGCTGGCAGTGCGGGAACGCGGCGGGCTACTCGAAGACCAACTACGCCTGGCTGTACCTCGGGGGGCGGGACTCGACGGGCGGCGCCGGGTTCTCGATCCCGGCGGAGGCGATCGGCGCGCGCCTGACCATCGTTCACCGGTACCGGACGTCCTTCGAGATGGACGGGGGACAGGTCGTCATCGACGCCTCCCCCGACGGGAACGACGTCTACGAACCCCTCGAGCCGGACGGCGGCTACGACGGGAAGCTGCAGACGGGCCGCTGCAACGGCCTCGAGGGCAAGGAGACCTTCACCGGAGATTCCGGCGGCTGGATCACGACGACCTTCGACCTCTCCGACTTCGCCGGCAGGACCTTCTGGCTGGCGTTCGTGTTCGGGTCGGACAGTGCCACGGACAGCGGCATGGAAGGCTGGTGGATCGACAGCGTGACCCTCGAGTGGACCGAACAGGGCCAGTCCGTGTGCCAGCAGACCGCGTGGCCGGGTACGGTCCCCGGGACGGCGACCTTCGAGAAACTCGCCGACGGAACCATCCGGGCGACCTGGGACGACGCCTGCAACGCCTCCGAGGTGCCCGGGCAGACGTACTCGATCCAGGCAGGTGACCTCGGGGCGCTCCACGACGCGGCGAGCTGGACCCACGCCCCGGTCGACGGCCGCTGCGACCGGACCTCCCCCGACACGTTCACGCCCGGCGACGGCAGCGAGTACTACCTGGTCGCCGCCCACGTGGACGGCAAGGAGGGCGGTCTCGGCGAGAGCTCGGCAGGAGGCCCGCGGCCCCATGCCTCGGACGCCTGCGGCCTGCCCCGGGAGGGCGCCTGCCCCTGAGCGGGGCCGGGATAGACGAACACGAAGGGGCGCGGCAGGCCGCGCCCCTTCGTTCCTTCTCACGGCGGGGACCGCTACCGCCGGTCGGAAGCGGGCTGCGGGGCCGGCCGCTCACGCAGCGGCCAGTCGTACAGCTTCCCGAACTTCTTCTCGGCGGGAAGCGGCGGGTGCTTCGCCGGGTCCCAGTCGACGACGTGGAGCACCTCGCGGCGCTTCGCCTCGTCGAGCGCCGGCGCCTCGAGCCACGGGAAGAGGGCCGCGCGGACGATCCGCGCCTCCTCGTAGAACGTCGGCTCCCGGCCGAGGCCGACCCGGACGAACGCCTCGAGGGCGCCGATCACCTTCTCCGGCAACTCGCCCGCCAGGGCGTCCAGGGCCGCCCGGGCCTCGGCGTCCATCCGGGCCTCCACCGGCCCCATCTCGAACGCCGCGATCAGCTTGCCCCGGTGGGCGTGGACCTCGACGACGTTGCCGCTGACGGCGAAGTCGACGACCGGGCGCCCGGGGACCGGCGCGAAGCTGAACCACCGGCTGCCGTGCCCCCCGGGCTTCTCCTTGACCAGGATCTCCGCGTCCAGCGGGGTGCCGTCCGGGGCGGTGAACAGGACCCGCACCCGGTGCTTCGCGCCCTGGGAGATGTTCTCGAGAAGCGTGTACGACGCGGCGGGGACCCCCGGCGACGGGACGACCTCGCAGCGGACCCGCGCCCAGGTGAACCCGCCGTCGGCGGCCAGGGCCGGCAGCCCGGCCAGGATCGAGAGCGACACGACCAGCACGATCCACCGGGTTCCACGCATCCGTCGTCCTCCTCTCGCTTCGCCGGCGTCCGGGGCGCCGGCCACGGAGAGAACGGTACATCCCGGACGGGGGCGTAGGCAACGCGGCTGGACGACCCGGGCGGTGTCCTCCGCGCGCCGAGCGGCCCCGCGAGCGGGGCCGGCCCGGTCTATGCTGGGGCCTTCCACGCCACGGAGGAGATCCCATGCGTTCCCGTCTCGCGCCCGTCCCGTCCATTTTCGTGATTCTTGCGCTTCTCGTCCTCGCGCCGGCCGCCCGGGCGGCGATCACTCCCCACGGCGGGATGCTCCGCTACCCGGACGTGGGCACCGACCGGGTCGTCTTCTCCTTCGCCGACGACCTGTGGACGGTCCCCCTCGAAGGCGGCCTCGCCACGCCGCTGTCGAGCCCGCCGGGGCTCGAGGCGCTGCCACGGTTCAGTCCGGACGGGAAATGGATCGCCTACATGGCGAACTACGAGGGGAACTCGGAGATCTACGTCGTCCCGGCGGCCGGGGGCGTGCCCCGCCGCGTCACGTGGCACCCGGCGACCGAGATCCTCTGCGACTGGACCCCCGACGGGAGGATCCTCTTCTTCCAGAACGGGCTCGCGGGGCTCCTCCGC
>JAMOQA010000111.1 GCA_027064265.1 Acidobacteriota bacterium | reverse complement strand
GCCTCGATCTGCCAGCCGTCCGAGATCGGCCAGCGCGCGCCGCCGAGGAGCGTGGCGGCCGAGTCGCCGCCGTCCCACCGTTCCGTCTCCAGGTCGAACGAGGCGAAGACCGTCATCCCGTTGGCCGTCGGCATGAAGCCGCCGAAGCCGATGATCACCGACGTCTTGCCGTCGGCCGAGAGGCCCGCGCCGTCGAAGTCGCCGTTCGCCCGCAGCCCGACGTGGGCCTGTACGAAGGCGTCCCCCCGGGTGGGAACCCCGGCGGCGATCCAGGCGGCCGGGTCCAGGTTCCCGGTGCCGAGGAAGTCGTCCTCGTCCCCCGTCGGCACCGACAGGCTGGCGCCGATCGACCAGGCGGCGTTGCCGGTGTTCCCCAGGCGGTACTTCGCCCAGGCGGCGACGTCGCCGAGGCCGGAGGGGCTGCCCAGGCGATCCCGGTCGAAGTCCCGGGAGACGTACGGGACGGCGACGCCGACCTCGAGGTTCGGCACGACGAGCCAGGCGCCCGCGAACGTCGTCACCAGGTCGTCGGCGGCGGGCTGGAAGGGAGCGTCGCCGATGTCCCGGTAGTCGAGGAGCACCTCGAGCCACATCGTGTCCACCAGCTCCGCGTCCCACGTGGTCCCGCCGGGCATCCGGAAGGACCCCTCGCTCCCCGCGCGGGCGGGCAGGACGAAGCAGGCGATCGCGAAGACGAGGAAAAGAACGGGGACCGGGTGGCGCACGGCTCGCATCGGGTCTCCTCCTTGCCGGCCTCGCGGGCCGGCGGGACGGGCGGAGTATAGCCCGCGAAGCGGGGTAGACTCCCGGCGATGGGACTCCGGGCCGACGCGATCAAGATGCTCGATGCCGCCCTCGGGAGGGCGCTGTGCCGGCTGCTGCCCGCCGCGCCCCGCGGGGAGGGCCCGCCCGCGGAACCTCCCGGGCGGGTCCTGGTGATCCGGCCGGGGGGGATCGGGGACGCGGTCCTCTTCGTCCCGATGCTGCGCCACCTGCGGGAGACGTGGCCCGCCGCCCGGCTCGACCTGCTGTGCGAACGGCGGAACCGGGGCGTCGTCGAGGGGATCGGCCTCGTCGACCGGATCTTCTGCTACGACCGCCCGCGGGACCTCCTCGCCGTCCTGCGGGGCGGCTACGACCTGGTGATCGACACCGAGCAGATGCACGCCCTCTCGGCCCTGGTGGCCCGGGCGACCGGGGCGCCGCGCCGGGTCGGGTTCGGAACGAATTCCCGGCGCCGGATGCTGACCGACCCGGTTCCGTACGACGTCACCCTCTACGAGGCCCGGTCCTTCCTCGAGCTGGCCCGGGTGGCCACCGGCCGGGAGCCCTCCTGGGACCCGGACGCACCGTTCTACCCGGTCGCCCCGGCCGACGCGGCCTGGGTCCGGGAGCGGCTCGGCGACCTGCCCCGCCCCCGGGTCGCGATCCACCCGGGAGCCTCGATTCCCCAGCGCCGCTGGCCCCCCTCCCGGTACGGGCGGGTGGCGCGGGAGCTGGCGGAGGAAGGGGTGGCAATCGTCGTCCTCGGCGGGCCGACCGACGGTCGCGCGGCCCGGCGGATCGCCCGGGACCTCGCGGGATACCCCCACGTGAACCTGGCCGGGGCCTCGACCCTGGGCCAGGCGGCGGCGGTCGTGGCGGAGGTCGATGTCTACGTGTCGGCGGACACCGGGGTCCTGCACCTCGCCTACGGCGTCGGCACCCGCACGGTCCACCTCTTCGGACCGGGCGTGCTCTCCAAGTGGGGCCCGCCGGGCAGGCGGTTCCGCGTGGTCCGGGCGAAGGACGTGACCTGTTCCCCCTGCACCCGGTACGGGTACACCCCCCCGTGCGCCCAGGGCCTCGCCTGCATGGATCGGATCACGCCGGAAATGGTCCTCGCGGCGGTGCGCGAGCAGCTCGCCGCGGCCCGGGAGGAGAACCGGTGACCCGGAACGGACGCTTCGGCCGGGACTACTACCGGCGGGCGTTCGGTCTGGACGACCTCCGCCGCTTCAGCATCCACTGGTGGTCGGTCCGGTTCTACGCCCGGCTCGCCCGCCGCCTCCTGCGGCGGGCGGGGGGACGGCGTCTCCTCGAGGTCGGGTGCGCCCACGGCTACACCCTCGCGTGGCTGGAGGGAGAGTTCGAGACCTGGGGGATCGACGTCTCCGAGTACGCGATCGGCCGGGCCCGGGAGGAGGCCCCCCGCTCCCGGGTCTTCGTCGCCGACCTGCTCGGGGAACTTCCCGACGGGGTGGCGGCCGGGGGGTTCGACCTGGTGCTGGCGAAGTACGTGCTCGAACACCTGCCCGACCCCGGGCGGGCCCTCGAGCGGATCGCCGGCCTCCTGGCGCCGGGCGGCGCCCTGCTCTACGCCGTCCCGGACACCACGTCGCCCGGCCGCCGGCTCAAGGGGGACCGCTGGTACGCCCTGCTCGACGAGACCCACGTCTCGCTGCTCGATCCGCCGGAATGGCTGGCGCTCACGGAGCGGGCCGGCCTCGCCGTCGAGCGGACCTTCTCCGACGGCCTGTGGGACGTGCCCTACGTGCGCTTCGTTCCGCGGATCGTGCAGTATGGAATCTTCAGCCTGCCGACCATCGTCTCGGTGGGGCTGGTGGCGCCGATCCTCCCGGCCGGGTGGGGAGAGAACCTGGTCGTGGTGGCGCGCAAGCCCGGGAAGGCGGCGCGGACCGGCGCCGGAGGGACACGAACGTGACGGAACGAGCCTGGACGATCGCCCTCGCCCTCCTGGTCCTGGCGGCGGCGATCGGGACGTACCTCCCCTCGACCTCCAACGACTTCGTCTGGGACGACCCGATCGTCTTCAAGCGGCAGCTGCCCTACTTCGACTCGTTCCGCAACGTCTTCTTCCCCCCGAAGAGCATTCCCCAGTTCGGACAGCACTACTACCGGCCCCTGATCGTCGTCTCCTACCAGCTCGACGAGTGGGCCGCCCGCACGTTCTGGCCCCCGGGGGAGCGCGAGGAGGCCCGCCGGTTCGTCTACCACGCCTCGTGCGTCGCCTGGCACGGGCTCGCCACCCTCGTCGTCTTCCTCCTCGGCCTCGTGCTGGGCGAGGCCTCGCGGCTGCCGGACCGGGTGCGCGCCTCGGCGGCCGCGGCGGGGGCGCTGCTGTTCGCCGTCCACCCGATCCACGTGGAGTCGGTCTCCTGGATGGCGGGGCGTTCCGACGTGATCGCGGGGGTCTTCTTCCTCGGGGCCCTCGCCCTCTACGTTCGCCACCGGCGGACGGGGCAGACGGTTCCGTTCGTCCTCTCCCTGGTCCTCGCCTTCGCGGGGATGCTCGCGAAGGAGACCGGGACGGGACTGGTCCTGCTCGTTCCGTTCGTCGACCTGCTGGTCCGCCCGGGAACGCGTGCCGGGGACGACGCCGCGTCCCTGACCCGGGCGGAACGCCGGCGGCGGGCCCGGGAACGCCGGGCGCCGGCGACCCCTCGGGAACTGCCCGCCTGGCTGCGGTGGGCGGCCTTCGCCGCGGTCCTCGCCGCCTACCTGCTCCTCCGCCGGGCGGCCCTCGCCGGCATGGGGGGGAGCCGGCCCCCGGTGTCGGCCGGAAGCCTGCCGGGCCGCTTCCTCGGGGCGGTCGGCTGGTACGTGGTCAAGTTCCTCTGGCCGCCTCCCCAGTCGGCGTTCGTCTCCACGGTGCCGGGCGGCGGGTACGCGGCGCTCGGGTTCGTCGCCCTGGCCCTCGCCGGTGCCCTCGCCTGGGTGGCGTGGCGGAAGCGCGTGTTCCCCGGGGAGACCCTGGCCGG
>JAMOQA010000110.1 GCA_027064265.1 Acidobacteriota bacterium | reverse complement strand
GGAGCTGAGCCGCAGCCGCCGACGCGCCGCCTCCGCTTCGTCGATCGAGAAGCGAAACCGGTTCCCCGCGCGGTACAACTCGATGATTCCACCGCGGCCGGAAAAGCCGGGGATCGCCGACACGGTCAGGACGGGACGATCCCCGAGCCGGCGGAGCACCTCGGGCAGGCGGACCGCCCAGCCCTCCCCGATCCAGGCGACGTGGGCCCCGTCGAGGTCGGCGAGCTCCCGCGTTTCCACCACCCGGACCGGGTGTCCCCGCAGGCGCTTCCCCGCGAGCCCGCTCTCCAGCGCCCGCGCGAGTTCCGGGTCCCCCAGCACGGCGATGACGAACGGGGCATCCTTCGCGGGATGCGCGTCCGGGGGCCATTCCACGAAGCGGGCGAAGTTGTAGACGAAACCGGCCTGGACCTCGACCTCGGACAGGCCCTGGCCGGTGGCGGGTGCGATGGCGCCGAGCAACGCGACGCACAGGGCGAGCACGAGGAGCGATGCGGCTCCCCGCCCGCGGGCTCCGGCGCGGCCCGGCCGCGCGCTCCGCCTCAGAAACGCCACGTCCAGCGGCTCACCAGGGCCGGCTCGGTCCAGGCCGTTCCCAGCTCGACGGTGTCGAGGACGTAACGGAATTCCTGGTGCCGACCGAGCAGGTTCCGCAGAGCGATGCTCCATTCCCGGTCACGCGAAGGGGAATGCCAGCCCACCCGCAGGTCCACGCGCGTCCAGCTCGCCACCGGCCCGGTTTCCAGCCGACCGGTCCAGTGAACGCTGCCGTCGATCTCCCAGCCGCCCCGGAAGTCGATGCTCGTCCGGGCATGGAGCTGGTGCCGCGGATTCACCCCGAAATAGAGGAAATCCGCGATTGCCTGCCGGTTCGCTTCTCCGCCCTGCTGGTCGAGGAGCTTCCCCTGCATCCAGGACCACCAGCCCTCGAGCAGGATTCCGCGCGGGCTGCGCCAGCGTATCAGCAGTTCCGCCCCTTCGAAGCGGATCCGCATCCTGTTCGCGAGGGTCAGCGGGAACACGAGGTGAGGCGCGGGACGGGCGGCCAGTTCCGGCTGCCCGAAGATGTAGGTGGTCACCCCGGAGTAGCGGTTGCGGTACACCGACAGGTCGACGATGAAGGACGGCCGCGGTGTCCAGCGCAGGCCCGCTTCCCGGGCGACGAGGTGCTCCGCGCCGTGGTCGGTCGAGCCGCGCAGGCGCAGAAAGGCCGGCAGCACCGTGCCGTCCGGCCGCGGGACGGCGAAACCGTGGATCGCCGAGTCGGAGTAGCGCTCCGCGAGGGACGGTATCCGCGCCGCCCGGGCCAGCGCCCCCCACGCCATCCACCCGGGGGACCACCGCCAGCGGACGCGCACCTGGGGCTGCATCTCCAGTCCCGAGGCGGACGTGTACTCGAACTTCGTCCCGGCCACCACGCGGAACGCGCCGCTCCCCGGGGCGATCTCGTCCTGGATCCAGGCGTTCCAGAGCTGGTCGCTGTGCTCGTGGGGCCGGAACTCCATCGTGTCCCAGTGACCCCGCGCGTCGAAGTCGATGTTCCTCGCACCGATCCCCCACGACCACTGGTGGTGCCGGAGTCGCGGGCCCACGTACTCGACGAGCCCGTCGACCGTCGTCCGGCGGGAGACCAGCGAGGAGCTGGTTCCGCGTCCCCCATCGATCCAGCCGCGGGCGGACCAGGTTCCGCCGGCGCGATCGCGGCGACGCCAACCGAGCAGCAGGGAAGCCATGGTGGAGTCGGCGCTCCGCTCGTGGTCCGCGTTGTAGGGCCAGGAAAGGCGGACACGATGCTCGGGGAACCGGCGGTGCTGCGCCTGGACGTGACCCGCGACCATCCATTCGTCTCCCCGCCGTCCCGTCCAGTCGACGCGGAACGACAAGAGACTACCGCCCCAGCGATCGGCGGAGGGACGTCCGTCCTCCTGGACCAGGTCGTCGCGACGGAACGCCTTCGCGGAGACGCGCCACGCCCCCCGCGAGAACGTCCCGCCGCGGCGCCACAGCGCCTCGATCGTCTCCTCGTTGCCCACCGAGAACCGGACCAGGGTGCCCGGCGTCTCCCCCGCGGCCTTCGTGATCACGTTGATCACGCCGTTGACCGCGTTCGTCCCCCACACCGTGGCGCCCGGGCCGCGGATCACCTCGATCCGCGCGATGTCCTCGAGGACCAGGTCCTGGTCTTCCCAGAGGACCGTGCCGAACACCGGCGCGTAGACGGCCCGGCCATCGATCAGCACGAGGAACTTGTTCGCGGTCCGGTAGCGGAACCCGCGGGCCGAGATCTCCCACGTGTGGCTCCCGCTTCGCGCCACCTCGAGCCCGGGCACCATCCGCAGGACTTCGGCCAGGCACGTGGCTCCCGAGCGTCGGATGTCCTCGGCGGTGATCACGTAGACGGCGGCCGGCACGTCCCGCAGCCGCTCCGCCTTCCGCGAGACCGAGGTGATCTCGGTCTCCATCAGCTCCTCGAGGCTGAACGAGGTGAAGTCCACCGGGCGCTCCTGCTCCCCGCCGGCCACGGCGCTCGCCGTGGCCGCCAGGAGCGCCCCCAGGAGGACTGCCCGCCAGCCTTTCCTCCTCTCGTGCATGGCACACCCGTCCGGCCTCCCGCGCCCCCCGCGCGGGCGGACCTTACCGACTCATCGGACGGGCGGCCGGCGCCTGAAGGGCGCCCGTCAGGCCGAGCCGGACTCCTCGCCGGGAGACGGCGAACCGCGCAGGCCATCGACGAACGCCAGCGCCCAGGCGCGGACGAAGAGCGGATAGGGGGCGATGAACGTGGCCGCGAGCCACTTGAAGCCGAGCCACGTGACCAGCATGAGCGGCACGGTCACCACGGCGAGCGGCCAGAAGAGGACGGTGGGCACGACCAGGATCCCGGCGAGCACGACCAGCGGAGGCACCCAGACGCAGCAGGTCACGCAGAACGCGAGGAAGATGACGATCGCCGCGGCGAAGGCAACGACCAGCCGCGTGAACCCGAAGAGCAGCACCGCGAGGGGATACTGCCCGGCGAGCACCAGCGCCTCCCGGAAGGCCGCCCCGAACGACCCGTCCCGCGCGAGATGCACCGGGATCACGATGTCGTGGACGAACCACTTGGCGATCCCGGCGACCACGGCGAGGGGGACGAGCACGACGATGACGAGAACGAGGAGGCGGAGGATCGCCCCGGGGTCCGGCTGCTCGCCGAACACGAAGGCGAGGATCGTCGCGCCGTACGCGAGGAGCACCAGGGCCATCACGACGAGCCCCAGGACCGCCAGGAGCAGGCGGAACGCGAAGTACCCCTGGCTCCGGGAGACGTTCCGGGAGAAGGGCTCCCGGATGGCGGGCTCCCCGTTGCCGATGTCCTCGAAGAGCACGTAGCGGAAGACCGACGTGATCCACAGGATGGCCAGCACCAGCAGGAGGACGAGCACCGCCGCGACGACGAGCAGCGCCATCTGCCAGGGAGTGGAGGGCGAGAGGAGATCCTTCATCGACCCGGGATCGAGCCAGTCCGGGGCGTGGCCTCCCGGGAACCAGGAGCGGCCGTATCCCCGCAGCGAGCGGATGTTTCCCTGGAGACCGCCGCCGCCGCCCACCGCCCCGGCGAGAAGGATGACGAGGCCCCACCCGAGCCAGCCCCGGAGGTTGGCGAAGGGGCCCCGGAAGAGCAGGTCCCCCGTCCGCTTCCAGCCGAGGGAGAACGCGTCGAAGACCAGGTCGATGGTGCCGGGACCGGACGGCGGGGAGGACTCCCCACCCGCCGGCGCC
>JAMOQA010000109.1 GCA_027064265.1 Acidobacteriota bacterium | reverse complement strand
GACGGCGAAGCGATCCCGGGAGGCCTCGCCGGCGTCGACATCGGCCCCCGGACCCGGGAGCTGTTCCGCAAGGAACTCGGACCCGACGTCCGGACCGTGCTCTGGAACGGTCCCCTCGGCCTCTTCGAAGCGGAGGGGTGCGACGCGGGTACCCGGGAGATCGCCGAGCACCTGGCCGGCCTCGGGACCGCGTTCCGCGTGCTCGGTGGCGGGGACACCGCCGCCGCCGCCGCCCGCTTCGGCCTCGAGGAGGCGTACGACCACGTCTCCACCGGGGGCGGGGCGGCGCTCGAGTTCCTGTCCGGCATCCGGCTGCCCGGGGTCGTCGCCCTCGAGGAGACCGCGTGAGCGAAAGGGAGGTGTCCGTGGACCGCACACCGCTGATCGTCGGCAACTGGAAGATGAACCACACCCGGGCCACCGCGCGGGCCTTCTGCGCGGAGCTGGGGGAGCTGCACGCCGAGCGCCCCCTCCCGGCCGGGATCGAGATCGGGATCGCGCCCCCGTTCACGTCCCTCGACGTGGTCGGCGACGGGCTCGCGGAGCTTCCCGTCTTCCTCGCCGCCCAGGACGTGCACTGGGAACCATCGGGGGCGTTCACCGGGGAGATCGCCCCGGGGATGCTCTCCGAGCTGGGATGCCGGATGGTGATCGTCGGCCACTCGGAGCGGCGACACCTGTTCGGGGAGACCGACGAGCGGGTGGCCCGGAAGGTCGCCGCCGTCCGGGACGCGGGGATGGTCCCGATCCTCTGCGTCGGCGAGACCGAGGACGAGCGGGACGCCGACCGAACCCGCGCCGTGGTCGAATCCCAGCTGCGGAAGGGGCTCGGGAAGATCCAGCCGGGCGCCCCGGAGCGCCTGGTCGTCGCCTACGAGCCGGTCTGGGCGATCGGGACCGGGCGGGTCGCGACACCGCAACAGGTCGAGGAGGTCCACGGTTTCCTGCGGGACGTGCTCGCCTCGATCGGTGGGCAGGCGTTCGCCGGGGGCGTCCGGATCCTCTACGGCGGCTCGGTGAAGCCGGGGAACGCCGCGGGGCTCGCGGTTCTCCCCCACGTCGACGGGTTCCTCGTCGGGGGGGCGAGCCTGGAGGCGTCCACGTTCGCCGAACTTGTGCACCTCCTCGGAGGTGCGCCGGAAACGGGGGCCTGACCGCCAACCCGTTGACATTACACGCCTTTCGCGGCGCCCCGTCCCGCCGGGGAGGGGCGCCGCAAGTCGTTGACCCCCGCGGGACGTCCGCGCGAGGGACGCCCCCGTTCCCGGCGCACCTCCCGCGGGTTGCCGGGCCCGGGGGCCCGTGCTAGGGTTTCCCGGCCCCTCACCGGGGGGCGGGAGGTAACTGTGCTCTGGTTCACGCTCGTGCTGGCGGTTCACGTGGTCGTGTCCGTCTTCCTCATCCTGGTGGTGCTGCTCCAGAGCGGGCAGGCGGGCGACATCGCCAGCGCGTTCGGCGGCGGCGGGTCCCAGGCGGCGTTCGGCCCCCGGGGGTCCAGCAACGTCCTGACGAAGGCGACCACCTGGTCGGCGGCGATCTTCATGGTCACGTCGATCCTGCTGGTCTTCCTGTCCCAGGACCGGGGCGGCTCGGTGCTCGACGAGGTCGAGACGCCGGCGCCGACCCCGGCCGTGCAGACCGCGCCCGCCGAGCCGACCGGCGAGCAGGAGGCGGGGCAGCAGGCGCCGGCCGCGGCCCGGGAAGAACCGTCCGCGCCGGCCGGGGAGGCTCCCGCCGGAGACGTGCCGGCCGAGGGGAACTGAGCTACACTACGGCGCAGCGCGAGCCGGGTGCCGAAGTGGCGGAATTGGCAGACGCGCATGGTTGAGGGCCATGTGGGCGCAAGCCCGTGCGAGTTCGAGTCTCGCCTTCGGCACCATTTCCCGGATACGAAGAGAACCGCCCGCAAGGGCGGTTCTTCGTCTTTCGCGCCGCGGAATGATCTGCCCGGCGGCCGGGGAGGGCGGATCCCCCCGGCCACCGGGGACGGAAGTCTCTCCCGTCCCACCGGGCCCGGGGAAACCGATGGGGGTCGGCGGCTCCGCCGCCCGCGGGCCCGGTGCAGTCCGTGCTCCCGCGCGGCGTCCCCCGCCCCCGGGAGGGGAGAAGAGGAACGCCCGAGGGGCCTTCGCCTGAGAAGTACGCCCTTCCCGGCCGGCCCGCAACGAAAACCCGTGGCAGGATCACGTGGCGCCACCTTCCGGGATCGCCCGGACCGGTTCGTCCCGGCCCGGGTGCCCGCACCGACCCGCGTCGCACAGCGGAGGCCAGCCCGATGAACGGTTCCCGTCCTTCCCACGTCGGCATCGAGATCCGGACCCTCGCCGGGGCGGATTTCTGGCTCCCCGAGGAGTTCGAGGGCCTGCGCGAGCTGGCCTACAACCTCTGGTGGAGCTGGAACCCCCGGGCCCGGATGCTGTTCTCCAGCATCCACCCCGCCCTGTGGAACCGGTACCTCAACCCGGTCGAGGTCCTGATGCACGTGGATCCGCCCCACTGGGAGTCCCTCCAGCTGTCGGACGCGTTCCAGGCTTCCTACGACATGGTGATCTCGGAGTTCCGCCGCTACATGGAGGGAAGGCCCGAGCCCTGGTTCCGGCGCGCCTTCCCCGGCTGGGACAGGGGCCCGATCGCCTACGTCTCGACCGAGTACGGCATCCACGAGAGCCTCGGGATCTACTCGGGAGGCCTCGGCGTGCTGTCGGGAGACCACGTCAAGGCGGCCTCGGACCTCGGCCTGCCCTTCGTCGCCGTCGGGCTCCTCTACCGGCGGGGCTACTTCCGGCAGACGATCGACGCGGAAGGCCGGCAGCAGCACTTCTACCCGGACTTCGACCTCGGCCGGCTCCCGGTGCTGCCGGTCCTCGATCACCATGGCCGCCCGCTGGTGGTCTCGGTGCCCCTCCTCGACAGGAAGGTTCACCTCAAGGTCTACAAGGTCCAGGTGGGCCGCGTCCCGGTCCTCCTGCTCGACTCCGACATTCCCCAGAACGAGCCCCAGGACCGCCCGATCACGCACATCCTGTACGTACGGGGGAGGGAGATGCGGCTCTGCCAGGAGATGTGCCTGGGGATCGGGGCGGCCCGCGCGATCCGCGCCCTCGGCATCGAGCCGGCCGCGTGGCACCTCAACGAGGGTCACGTCGCCTTCCTCGCCCTCGAGCGGATCCGCGAGGAGATGGAGGGAGGAGAACGGTTCCAGCGGGCCCTCGAGCAGGCGCGGAAGAACATCGTGTTCACGACCCACACGCCGGTCCCGGCGGGCAACGAGACGTTCGACGCGGACCTGGCGCGGCTCTACCTGGGGGGATGGGCGCTGCAGCTCCGGGTCTCCCTCCGCGACCTGATGGCCCTCGGCCAGGTTCACCCGGAGCGGGACGGTGAACCGTTCAACATGACGGCCCTCGCGCTCCGGGTCTCGTCGTTCCGCAACGGCGTCAGTCGTCGTCACGGGGAGGTCTCCCGGGAAATGTGGCGGGACCTCTTTCCCGGCGAGGAGCCGCCGATCACGTCGATCACCAACGGGGTCCACGTCTCGACCTGGGTGGGGCTCGAGCTGCGCGACCTGTTCGTCCGCGTGATCGGGACCGACTGGGAGGAGACCGCGGGCCGGCCGGAGGACTGGCGCCGCGCCGTGGCCCGGATCCCGGACGACGAGCTGTGGACGGCCCACCAGGCCCAGAAACGGCGCCTGATCCGGTCGGCCCGGGAGAACCTGCGGCGGATGTACGCCCGCCACGGCGCGTCTCCCCGCTTTCTCGCTTCCAT
>JAMOQA010000108.1 GCA_027064265.1 Acidobacteriota bacterium | reverse complement strand
GCGCCTCGAGGTGCTCCGCACCTGCACGACCGCCCGGAAGCCGAGCGCCGAGCTGGTCGACGAGGCGGCCCGCCGCCTGGTGGCCGAACACGAGCCCCGGCGCCTCGTCCGGATGCTGCGCCACAACGCGACGGTCCACGCCCTGGCTGGCGAGCGGGAGTACGCCGCCATCGCCCTCGCCACCGCGATGGCGATCGCCACCGGCGGCTTCGCGCGGACGGGCCTCGTCCGCCGGATGCTCGAGGAGAGCCTCCACCCGGGGCACTACTTCTTCACGCCGGTTCCCGAGGGGCCGGAGCGCCACGACGTGGCCCGGATCCTTTACGGCGACCGGAAGATCACCCGTGGCCGGGTCTTCACCATCGAGCTCGCGACGATCCTCGCGCGGGCGATGGACGTCTGGCACTCCCGCATCCCCTCCCTCGAGCGGCCCACCGCCGACCAGGTCCAGGGGACGGTCTTCGCCCTCGCCCGGGCGGGCGCCCGGGAGGTCCTCGCCGCTGTCCGGCGCGACCCCGCCCGCAGGCGCCCCGCCCTCGACGGCCTCGAGCGGGTCTACCGCCGGGTCCTCGAGCAGGTCGCCTTCCCGTCCCAGGCGTCCGACCCGGGCCACGCCTGGCTCCTCTCGCTGCTCGTCGGCGCCACCCGGACCCTGGTCGAGGAGTTCTGCGCCCGGTGCCCCGGCCGGTGCCTCGCCGACCCCCGTGCGGACGGCCGGGAACTCCTCGACTCGCCGACCCTCCCCGCGGGCCCGGCCGCGGAGATGCGGCTCCGCACCTGGCCCGGGATCTTCCTCCACGATCCCTCCCCCGAGGAGGAGAGCGCCCTCGCCGCCTACATGATGGGCACCCGTCTCGGCGAGCTCCTCGGCCGGCGCCCGGGCACGGAAGACGGGCCGTACCGGTGCGCCGTCTGCGGCGAGCTCCGCCCGCGGACCACCCTCTCCCGCTCGGTGCTGCTGCCCCACGACGGTTCCTCCCCGGGGCCGGTCTGCCGGCGCTGCCAGGGGCGCTACCGCCGTGACCCGGAGTTCCGCGCCCGGGTGGTGGCCCGGCAGGGAAAGCTCGTGCCGCGCGGGACGGTTCCGGGCGACCGCCCGTCCTGAAGCGCTTGACCGCCACGCCCCGCGAGGCGAGGATGCGGCGTTCCGGCGGGCAGCCGCGCCCGCGAGGAGATTCCATGCGCACGATCATCGAGCCGTTCCGGATCAAGACCGTCGAGCCGATCGGGATGAGCACCCTCCCCGAGCGGGAGGAGGCGCTCCGCCGGGTCCACTGGAACCTCTTCCTCCTGCGGGCGACGGAGATCACCATCGACCTCCTCACCGACTCGGGCACCGGGGCGATGAGTTCGCGGCAGTGGGCCGCCCTGATGGAGGGAGACGAGTCGTACGCGGGCGCCCGCTCCTGGGAGCGCTTCGAGGCCGCGGTCAAGGACATCTACGGCTTCCGCCACGTGATCCCGACCCACCAGGGCCGGGCGGCGGAACGGATCCTCGCCCAGACGATGATCCGCCCGGGCCAGGTCGTGATCTCGAACACCCACTTCGACACGACCCGGGCCAACGTCGAGGCGGCGGGCGCCACGGCCATCGACATCCCGATTCCCGAGGCCCGCCAGCCCCGGGTCGAGCACCCGTTCAAGGGGAACATGGACACCGACGCTCTCGAGGCGCTGATCGCCGAGCACGGGCGGGAGAAGATCGCCCTCGTCCTGCTGACGATCACCAACAACTCGGGCGGCGGCCAGCCGGTCTCTCTCGCCAACGTGCGCAAGGTGAGCGAGATCTGCCGGTCCCACGGGATCCCCTTCTACCTGGACGCCTGCCGTTTCGCGGAGAACGCCTGGTTCATCAAGACCCGCGAGGAGGGCCAGCAGGACCGGGCGCCGATCGACATCGCCCGGGAGGTCTTCTCGTACGCCGACGGCTGCACGATGTCGGCAAAGAAGGATGCGATCGTCAACATCGGCGGGTTCCTCTGCACCAACGACGACGACCTCGCCCGGCGGATGCGCGACCTGCTGATCCTGACCGAGGGGTTCCCCACCTACGGGGGCCTCGCCGGACGCGACCTCGAGGCGATCGCCGTCGGCCTCTACGAGGGACTCGAGGAGGACTACCTCCGCTACCGGATCGCCTCGACGAAGTACGTGGCGGACCGGCTCCACGAGGCCGGCGTGCCGGTGCTGCGGCCGCCGGGAGGCCACGCGGTCTTCATCGACGCCGCCGCGATGCTGCCCCACGTGCCGCCCCTGCAGTTCCCGGGCCAGGCGGTCGCCTGCGAGCTCTATCGGGTCGGCGGGATCCGGGCCTGCGAGATCGGCTCGGTGATGTTCGCCAGCCGCGACCCGGAGACCGGCGAGGAGCGGCCCGCCCCCCTCGAGCTGGTGCGCCTCGCGATCCCGCGCCGGGTCTACACCCAGTCCCACATGGACTACGTGATCGAGGCGGCGGCCGAGGTGCTGGCGAACCGCGAGAAGCTCCGCGGGATGAAGATCACGTACCAGGCGCCGTTCCTGCGCCACTTCACCGCCCGCTTCGAGCCCCTCTGAACGGGGTGCTTCCCACCGCGGGAACGAAACGGCCCCGGGAGCTCCCGGGGCCGTCGCGTTGCGCGCCCCGCGCGGCCCCGGCGGTCGCCCGGAAGCGCTGGCCCGGTCCCCCTTCCCGCCGGACCCTTCCCCCGCGCCACCCCGGGAAGGAGGAACGACGATGGCACGAGCGAACGCGAAGCTGCGGGAGGCGGTGGGCCGGGCCCTGCGCCAGCTCCGCCTGCGGGAAGGGCTCTCCCTCGACGAGGTCGACACCGGCACGCGAGGGGCCGGCGCCCGGGTCACCCGCTCCCACCTCTCCCGGGTGGAGAACGGCCAGGCCGACCTCTCCCTCGCCCGGTTCCTCTCCCTCGCCCAGGTCCTCGGGACCAGCCCGGAGGACGCGATCCGCCCGGTGACCGAAGCGATGCTCGCCGCCCGGGAGGGACGCCCGGAACCCGCCCGCCCGGAGCCGGGGCTTCCCCCCGACGTCGAGGCCCGCCGCTGGCGCCTCGTCGCCGGGCTGGCGCCGAGTTCCCTCACCGCCGCGGACCGGTTCGCCTGGGCCGACGCCGAGGCCCGCCTCGGCCGCTGGGAGGACGCCGCCCGGGTGCTCCTCGACCTCCTGGACGAGGCCCCGGAGGACGAGTGCCGCCTCGCGCTCCTCGCCGTCGCCCGGGCCGGGGCGGGCCGGGCCGCCCTCGCCCGGGCGCTGGCCGCGGCCCTTCCCCGCCGGACGGCGCCCCTCGTCGGGGCGGTGGTCGCCCTGGCCGCCGGGGAACCGGTCGCCGGCCTGCTCCTGGCGGCGCCGACCGGCGACCCGCGCGCAGAGGTCCTGCGGGGCGTCGTCCTCGCCGCCCACCACCTGGACCGGGGCCGGCCGGGCGCGGCGGTCCGCGCCGCGGCGGGAGCGGCGGAGGCCGCCCGGCCGACCGGGGACCCGGTCCTCCGCGCCGAGGCCTCCCGGGCCCTCGGGCGGGCCCGGGCCGAGGCCGGAGACGCCGAGGGGGCCGCCCGGGCCTGGCGGGCCGCGGCCCGGGAGGCCCGCCGCGGCGCGGAGCCGGGCCTGCTGCTCGCGATCCACCGGGAGACGGCGGAGGCGGCCCGCCGCCTGGGCGACGGGACCGTCGCCGAGAGGGCCGCGGCGGCGGCGCGCGCCCTCGCCCGGAGGTACGCGTTCCCCGCGCGGCCCGTGGCGGCCGGGCCGGTGCGGGGGACGTGGTGCTGGATCAGGGGT
>JAMOQA010000107.1 GCA_027064265.1 Acidobacteriota bacterium | reverse complement strand
CGCCACCGGCGCGGCGGTCGCCGAGGGGCTTCGCGTCGAGGTCCGCGGCCTGGACGGCGGGCGGGTCGATCTCCCGCCCGCTTCCACGCTGCTCGCGGGGACCCATGCCACCGCCTTCGGCTCCAGCAACGGTACGGGCGAGGGGAAGCTGGTCTTCGCCTGGAAGAACGGCGTGCAACCCGGGGCCCTTTCACTACCCCTCTCCATCCCGGACGACCCGCTGGGCGAGACCCTCGCCCTCCTCGCGGCGGCCCGGAAGATCGCCGACCTCGAGGCGGTCGCGACCGACCCGGACGACGTCCGAGAGGAACTCGAGGCGATCGGGCGCGAGACCGGCCTCGCCAGCCGCGCGATGGCCCTCGTCGCCGTCGTCGAGCGCGAGGGAGACACCCCCGGGGAGCCGCCCGTGACCCGCGTCGTGCCGGTGGGCATGCCGCAGGACGTGGAGCCCGAGGCCTACTTCCAGGAGCACGCCTGTCTCGCGCCTCCCGGCTTCGCGAAGATGCAGGCGCGCGTCGTCGAGCGCGCACGCGCCGTCCCCCGCCACGTGGAGCCGGAACCGGAACCGCCCGAGGCGCTGCTCCACCTCGAGGAGCTCCTGCGGAGAGATCGTCTCCCCGACGAGCGCCTGCTCCACGAGCTCCTGCGCTTCCTCGACACCCTGCGCGACCCGTTCCGCCGGCGCGCCTTCCGCCACCATCTCCGGCGCCTCCGCGAGGCGCTCGAGAGGGCGGCGCGGGAGCTCACCCGCCAGCACGACGTCATCGAGCGCCTGGCCTACGACCTGCGGCGCCACGGCGGCGACGCGCGCGCCGCCTTCGAGACGGCAGGCACGCACCTGGAGCTCGACGACGTGCTGGTCAGGACGCGCCATCACCTGTGCGAGCGGCTCGAGCTCGTCGAGCACCTCCTTCACCGCCTCCGCGACGACGACCGCCGCCGGGACGAGCCGGGCTGGCTCATGATCGACTGACGCCGCACACGCGAACGCGCCCGGTCCTGCGACCGGGCGCGTTCCTGCCTGGACCCACCGGGATCGGTCAGCGCGTGAACAGGCGCACGACGCCGCGGGCGGCCTCCTCGGCACCGTGGCCCGGCAGCAGCGACGCCGGGATCGGGTAGCCCCTCGGGGCCAGTGGGTCGTTGCGGATCACCCGGCAGACCGGAACCTCCGGGATCATCGTCCCGAGCCGCTCGTTCATCGTGCGGATGAACTCGTTGGCGACGATGGCGTAACCGGAGGCGGTCGGGTGGACGCCGTCCAGGGAAAAGATCCCGCCCAGGTAGCGACTGGTCAGGTGCCGCCCGCAGGCGGTGTACCCGGTGACGTCCAGGGAGCTGGTCAGGGTGAAGACGTCGACCAGCGCGGCGCCGACCTCCTCGGCCTTCTCCGCGATGAACGCGTTGAACCGCTCGGCGGCGGCGTCGATCACCGCGGCCTCGTCGGCGGTGAGCACCATGTTCGGCGGAAGGGGACCCTGGGCCTCGCCGGCGAGGATCGCCTGGAGCAGTCCCATGCCCTCCATCGTGACGAAGTCACCGGGACCCACCCCGAGGAGCGCCCGGGTCTCGGCGGGACCGAGACCGGTGAGGAAGGCGATCTCGTCCCAGGACGTCAGGTACGGGATCACCTTGACGTCGGGCAGGTTCGCGATCACGAGGGACGCCCCGGTCGCGGCCAGCCGGTCGACCACCTCGGAGTAGGCGGCCGTGAACTCCTCGTAGGGCGTGATGTACGCCGGGTCGGCGAGCACCGCGGCGCCGAGCAGGTCGTTGTTGCCGATCCAGAGGACGATCGTCGTCGGCTGGAGCGCCTCCGCCCACTCCACCTGGCTCTTCGCCACCCCCAGGTAGAGCCCCGGCAGCCCGAGGACCAGGTCGGTCATGCTGTCGACCGGCAGGTCGGGGCGCAGCTCGAGGCACTCGCGGGTGTCCTGCCCGGGAACCGCCAGGTTGGTCACCTGCAGCATCGGGTCGACGCGGCCGGGCGACTGGCCGGGTACCCGGGAGAGCGAGGGAGGCGGTCCCGGATCGAAGGTCATTACGTTGGGGATCCCCGGCCAGGCGATCAGGGGCTGGGCCAGGTCGGTCCCCGCCATCTTCGCGATGAACGCGGCGTAGCCGACTTCCTGCTGCTGGTCGAGGAGGGAACCGTTCATGTACCCCGCCGTCAGCGAGTCGCCGACGAACACGAGCCGGGAGAGGTCCGCGCCGGCGAGAGCCGGCGCCATCGCCAGCGCGAGAACAGCTGCGAACAGGAAAAGTCCCTTGCGATACGACACGAGCAATCCTCCCTTCCCTGCCGGCGGAACACCGGGAAACGTGACCTTTCCCGGGATACCGGAGGCTTCCGCCCCTGTCAACCGTGGGTCAACCGTGCACCGCTCCGCGCCGCACGGGCGCAGCACGCTCCGCCCCTACCCTCGTTGCGCTCATGCCGTAGGGGTCGAGCGTGCTCGACCCGTGCCGCCCGAAGGGCGGCCCGATGGTGCCGCTCCGCGCCGCACGGGCGCAGCACGCTCCGCCCCTACGCCTCCCGCGGAACGCGGCCACGAGGATCGTGCTCCCGTCCGCGGCGGAAACGGAAACGGGCCGCCCCGGGGGGCGGCCCGTCGCCGGCCGATGCAAGAGGAGCGCCGCGCGGTCAGTGGCGCTTGCCGCCACCGACCGCCTTGCCGGGCACCATCGCCCGGATGAACTCCCGGTTCATGCGGGCGATCGCGGAGATCGAGATCTCCTTCGGGCAGGCCACCTCGCAGGCGGCGTAGTTCGAGCAGGCGCCGAACCCCGCCTCCTCGTAGGCGCAGAGCATGTTCTGCACCCGCCGCTCCCGCTCCTGCTGGCCCTGGGGCAGCAGCGAGAGGTGCGCGATCTTCGCGCTCATGAAGAGCATCGCCGCGCCGTTGGGACACGCCGCCACGCAGGCGCCACAGCCGATGCACTCGGCGTAGTCCATCGCCAGGTCGGCGTCGTCCTTCGGGATCGGGATCGTGTTCGCGTCCGGCGCGTTCCCGGTGTTGACCGAGACGAAGCCGCCCGCCTGCATGATCCTGTCCAGCGCGCTCCGGTCGACCACCAGGTCCTTGATCACCGGGAACGCCTTCGCCCGGAACGGCTCGATGACGATCGTGTCGCCGTCCTTGAAGTGCCGCATGTGGACCTGGCAGAGCGTGGTCCCGGGCAGCCCGCCGTGCGGCTTGCCGTTGACGACCGCGCCACAGCAGCCGCAGATCCCCTCGCGGCAGTCGTGCTCGAACGCGACCGGCTCCTTCCCCTCGGCGATCAGCTTCTCGTTGAGCACGTCGAGCATCTCGAGAAACGACATGTGCTCGTTGACGTCGTCGAGGACAAAGGTCTCGAAGTGCCCCTTGTCCTGGGGCCCCTTCTGGCGCCAGATCTTCAGGGTCAGCTTCATCACTTGTAGCTCCTCTTGGTCGGCTTGACCTTCTCGAAGACGAGCGGCTCGACGTGCCGCACCGGCTCGGCGTCGTCGCCCTTGTACTCCCACACGGCGACGTGCTGGAACTTCTCGTCGTCGCGGAGCGCCTCGCCCTCCTCGGTCTGGTACTCCTCGCGGAAGTGGCCGCCGCAGGACTCCTCCCGCGTCAGTGCGTCCCGGGCCATCAGCTCGGCCAGCTCGAGGAAGTCGGCAACCCGCGCCGCCTTCTCCAGCTCCTGGTTGAGCTCCTCGCCCGAGCCGGGCACCTTCACGTTCTCCCAGAACTCCGCCCGCAGCTCCCGGATCTCCTCGATCGCCTCGGTGAGCCCCTTCGCGTTC
>JAMOQA010000106.1 GCA_027064265.1 Acidobacteriota bacterium | reverse complement strand
CGCCCTGATCGCCCAGGCCGCGGGAGAGAAGCCGAACCTGCTGATCCAGCTGGCTCCGCTCCTGCTGATCTTCGTCATCTTCTACGTGGTCCTGATCCTTCCGGCCCGGCGCCGCCAGAAGGCCCACGAAGCGATGGTCCAGTCCCTGCAGCCGGGGGACAAGGTGGTCACCAGCGGGGGCCTGGTCGGCACGATCACGCGGGTCGAGGAGGACGGTTTCCGGGTCCGGATCGCTCCGCAGACCGAGGTCACCGTCCTGCGCACGCACATCGCCGCGAAGGCGGGGGAGGAGACGCCGTGAAGCCCGTCACCTGGAAGCTCCTGATCATCCTGGCCGTCCTCGCCTGGGCGGTCTTCCAGGCGTGGCCCCGCCCGGGCCGGCCCTTCCTCAACATGAAGCTGGGCCTCGATCTCAAGGGCGGGTCCCACCTGGTGATGCGCGTCCTCACCGACGACGCGGTCAAGGCCGAGTGCGACCTGGCCGCCACCCGGATCGCGACGAAGCTCCGCAAGGAAGGGTTCACGAGGGTCCGGGCCTCGGTGGGTGACCGGGTCGGCGAGGTGATCGTGACCGGCATGCCGGCCGACCGGCTGGCCGAGGCGAAGGCCCGGCTCGAGGACGACTGGTCGACCTGGTCGATCTCCATCGACGGGGACCGGATCGTCCTCCAGATGCCCCAGTCGGAGATCGCGACGATCCGAGACCGGGCCGTGCGGCAGGCGCTGAACACGATCCGCAACCGGATCGACGAATTCGGCGTCGCCGAGCCGAACATCCAGCGTCTCGGCGGCAAGGAGGGGGACCGGATCCTCGTCCAGCTGCCGGGCGTCGAGGACCCGGCCCGCGTGAAGAAGATCCTCCAGACCCAGGCCCGCCTCGAGCTGCGGCTCGCCTACTACGCGCCCGACGGGTCGGGGCCCTTCCGCGGCCTGACGAAGGAGGACGTCGTCGCCCAGCTGGGCGGCGAGGTGCTGCCCTACGAGGAGATCGACAAGAAGACCGGGGAGAAGAGAATCCGCGAGTGGATGGCGGTGGAGAAGTCGGCGATCATCACCGGCTCGGACCTGCAGGACGCCCGGCCCAACCGGGGCCAGTGGGGCGACGTGGTCGTCAGCTTCGAGCTCCGCGTCTCCGCCGCCGACCGGTTCGCCCGGTTCACCCGGGAGAACATCGGCCACGTCATGCCGATCATCCTCGACGGAAAGATCCGGTCCGCGCCCGTGATCCGGGCCGAGATCTCGACCAACGGCCAGATCGAGGGGAGCTTCACCTACGAGGAAGCCGAGGACCTGGCCCTCGTCCTGCGGGCCGGTGCCCTGCCCGCCCGGGTGGTGACCATCGAGGAACGGACGGTCGGTCCGTCCCTCGGGTGGGACTCGATCCAGGCGGGGATCCGGGCGGCCGCCCTCGGGTTCGTCCTGGTGCTCGTCTTCATGGTGATCTACTACAAGGGTGCCGGGGTCAACGCCGTCGTCGCCCTCGTGATGAACCTGCTCCTCGTCGCCGCCGCGATGGCGAGCCTCGGCGCGACGCTGACGCTGCCCGGCATCGGCGGCTTCATCCTGACCGTCGGCATGGCGGTCGACGCCAACGTGCTGATCTTCGAGCGGATCCGGGAAGAGCTGAGGGCCGGGCGCACGGTCCGCGGCGCCCTCGACCAGGGATTCGGCAAGGCGCTCTCGGCGATCATCGACGCGAACATCACCACCCTGATCGCGGCCCTGTTCCTCTTCCAGTACGGAACGGGCCCGGTGCGGGGCTTCGCGGTGACCCTCAGCATCGGGATCCTGGCCTCGATGTTCACCGCCATCTTCGTCAGCCGGACGATCTTCGACCTGGTGATCGGCGATCGGCCCGTCCAGCGACTCTCGATCTGACCGGGGAGGGGACGCGATGCGCATCATCCGCGAGACGAACATCGACTTCATGGGAAAGCGGTTCCTCTGGCTTTCCATCTCCGCCGTCCTGATCGTCCTCTCCCTCGTCGCGATCGCCCGGAACGGGATCCGCAAGGGCGTCGAGTTCGCCGGCGGCGCCGAGGTGATCGTCCGCTACGTCCAGCCACCGGACCTCGAGGTGATCCGGAAGAAGCTGAAGGACGCCGGGTTCACCGGGATCGCGGTCACCACCTTCGGGGAGACCGAGGGGAAGGAGATCTCGATCCGCGTCGCCCTCGACAAGAAGAAGGAGGCGCAGGAGGGTGATGCCGCCCCGCAGGCCGGCAGGGACCTGGCCCAGCGGATCGTCGAGTCCCTGCGGCCGCCGGAGGTGGCCGAGCAGGTCGCCCAGGGGAAGCTCGACCTGAACATCGCCGACGAGGTGACGATCGCCCGCCGCCTGCAGGCCGATGCGGGCCTGGACGAGGTGACGGCGAACGACGTCGCCGCGGCGATCACCGCCTGGCGCAAGGAGCACCAGGGTGTCTTCGAGTCGATGGACCAGGTCCGGCAGGTCCCCGGGGTCACCGAAGAGGCCTGGGCCTGGCTCTCGGAGCACGCCTTCATCGGGCCGTTCGCCCTGCGGGGCCAGGAGGTCATCGAGGCCTCGGTCTCGAAGGAGATGCGGGACAAGGCCTACGGCGCGATCCTGGGCGCCCTCGGCGGGATGCTGATCTACATCTGGATCCGGTTCCAGTTCCAGTACGGTCTCGCCGCGATCCTCGCCCTGGTCCACGACACGATCATCACCCTCGGGGCGTTCGCCTTCGCCGGAATGGAGGCGAACCTGCCGGTCGTGGCGGCGTTCCTCACCCTGGTCGGCTACTCGGTGAACGATACGATCGTCGTCTTCGACCGGATCCGGGAGAACATCGCCCAGAAGGGAGAGGGGAAGCTGACCGAGCTGATCAATCTCTCGATCAACCAGAACCTCTCCCGGACGCTGATCACCTCGCTGACCACCTGGTTCGTGGTCGCGGCGCTGCTCTTCCTCGGCGGCCCGGTGATCCGGCCGTTCGCGTTCGTCCTCTTCGTCGGGATCATCGTCGGGACCTACTCGTCGATCTACATCGCGAGCCCGCTGCTCGTCGCCTGGCGCGACTTCTTCCGGGGGAAGGGGAAGAAGGCCGCGGCCCGCGCCTGATCTCCCGTTGCTGGCGCCCCGGCGTCCCCGGCAGGGGGCGCCGGGGCTTCGTATAATCGGCCGGTGATGGCGAGCGACGGCCCATGATCCGCTTCGAGGACATCCAGGACCGGGTGCTCCAGCACCGGCCCGGCGCGGACGTCGAGCTCCTGCGCCGGGCCTACGTGTACGCGGCCCGGGCCCACCGGGGGCAGGTACGGCGGTCGGGAGAGCCGTACCTCGTGCATCCCCTCGAGGTCGCCTACATCCTGGCGGACCTGGAACTGGACGACGCCACCGTCGCGACCGGCCTGCTCCACGACGCCGTCGAGGACTCCCAGGCGACGATCGAGGACATCGAGGCGGCCTTCGGGCGGGAGATCGCCACGATCGTCGACGGGGTGACGAAGCTGGCGCGCATCGACTTCGCCTCCCCGGAGGAGCGCCAGGCGGAGAACATCCGCAAGATGATCCTGGCGATGACCTCCGACATCCGGGTCCTGCTGGTCAAGCTGGCGGACCGGCTCCACAACATGAGGACCCTGGAGCACATGCCGGAGGAGAAGCAGCGCCGGATCGCCCGGGAGACCCTGGAGATCTACGTCCCGCTCGCCCACCGCCTCGGGCTCGGGCGAATCCGGGCCGAGCTCGAGGAGCTGGGGTTCCAGTACTCCGAGCCGGAGACGTTCCACGAGCTCCAGGAGCGGCTCGAGGAGAAGCGGGACGCGTCCGATCGCCTGATCC
>JAMOQA010000105.1 GCA_027064265.1 Acidobacteriota bacterium | reverse complement strand
TCTGGGTCCGTCGGGGGCTCGCGCTGCCCCCGCTGGTGCTCGGCGCCGGTCACGAGGGGGGACGCCGGGCCGGCACCGAGAACGTCCCGTCGATCGTCGGCATCGGGGCGGCCGCCGCCCTGGTCTCGGCGGACCTTCCGGCGGCGGCGGAGCGTCTCCGGAGGACCCGGGACAGGCTCCGGGAGCGGCTCCTCGCGGAGGTGCCCGGCCTCGTGGTCCACGGCGATCCCGATGAGGGCCTCCCCAACACCCTCTCGGTCTCGTTTCCCGGGGTGACGTCCGGGGAGATCCTCTCCCTGCTGGTCGACCGGGTGGCGTGCTCGGCCGGGGCGGCCTGCCACGGGGGGGAGGTCCGGGCATCCCACGTGCTGCGGGCGATGGGGGTGCCCCCGGAGGTCGCGGCGGGGACGCTGCGCCTCACCACCGGGCGGCCGACGACCCTCGCGGAGGTCGACCGGGCGGTCGCCTCCCTGGTCGACGCCTGGCGGGCGCTCCGGCGCTGATCAGCCCGCGCCGTCCTTCCCCTCGAGGAAGGCGAGCTGGCCACAGGCGGCGGCGGCGTCCCGCCCGCGGCTGCGGCGAACCGTCGCCACCACCCCGGCACCGGACAGGATGCGGAGGGCCCGCTCGATCCTGTCCTCGGGAGAGGGCGCGAACGGGAGCCCGGAGACCGGGTTGAACTCGATCAGGTTGACCTTCGAACCGGTCCTCCGGGCGAAGCGGGCCAGCTCGTGGATCTCGGCCGGGGAGTCGTTGACGTCCCGCAGGAGGACCACCTCCAGGGTGGGCCGGTGCCGGCCCCCGGCGCCGAACGCCCGGATCGCCTCCGCCAGCTCGTCCAGCGGGTAGCGCCGGGCCGCGGGCATCAGGCGTTCCCGGGTCGCCTGGCGGGCGGAGACCAGGGAGACCGCGAGACGCACCGGCGGGCCTTCCGCGGCGAGCCGCCGGATCCCTCCCGGGAGGCCGACCGTGGAGACCGTGATCCGCCGGGGCGGGATCCCGAACCCTTGTTCGTGGACGAGGACCGCGAGGGCGGGCAGGACGGCATCGAGGTTGTGCAGCGGTTCCCCCATGCCCATCAGCACGAGGTTCAGGACCCCCCGGCCGAGGCCGGTTGCCTCCCGGAGGGTGGCGACCTGCCCGACGATCTCGCCGCTCGAGAGGTGCCGCTCGAAGCCGAGCCTGCCCGTCATGCAGAAGGCGCAGCCGAACGCGCACCCGACCTGGCTCGAGAGGCAGAACGTGTCGTGGTCGTCCCCGGGCATCGCCACCGCCTCGACCCGGCCGCCCCCGGGCAGGTCGAGCACCGCCTTCACCGTCCCGTCCTTCGCCCGGGCCGCCGTGGCGACCCGGGGCCGTTCCACCCGGAACCTCGTGGCGATCACCTCGCGGAGCCGGAGCGGAAGGTTCGTCCATGCGGCCGGGTCGAGGACGTCGTGGCGGTGCATCCACGCGAAGACCTGCCGCGCCCGGAACGGGCGCGGGTCGAGCGGGGCGAGCCGTGCGGCGAGGGCCTCGGGCAGGAGGCCGTACAGGTTCTCGCGTGGACTGGTCTCCGGCGTCACGGCGATCCTCCGGCCGGCCGAAAGTTGACGGGACCGGCCCTCAACGATACGGTGCGGCCTCCCCCGGGCACCAGCCCGGGCCCCACCCGGAGACGCCCGATGAAGCGCGAACAGGTCCTCTTCCTCGTTCTCGGCCTCGTGTTCGGCACCGGACTCGGCATCGTGCTCGGCCTCGCCATCGGCCGCCCCGACCTGTTCGGGGCCGCGCCCCCGCCGGCGCCCCCGGGCATGACGCAGGCCGCCCAGGAGAATCCCCACGCGGCCGGCGGCATGGGCGACGTGGTCACCCGCCTCCACGAGCTGCAGGCCCGGGTCCAGGAGAATCCCGGCGACGTGGACGCGATGGTCGAGATCGCCAACATCTACGCCCAGGCGAACTTCTTCGACAAGGCGACCCGGTGGATCGACCGGGCGTGCGAGGCCGCGTCCGACGACCCGCACGTCCTGCTCCAGGGGGCGATGATCCACCAGCACGCCGGCAACCGGGAACGGGCCCTGGAACTCGCCGCCAGCGCCTTCGAGCACGCGACGGCCGACCCGGAGATCGACGAGGCGGTGGCGACGATCGCCCTCCACGGAGCGGGGGACCTGGACCTGGCTGCCCGGGCGATCGGCGCCCTCGAACGGGACGCTCCCGACCGCCCTTCGCTCGCGGACCTGAAGGCGGAACTCGCGCGAATCCGGGACGTGCTCGCCCGGGCCGAGGCCCACCCGGAGGATCCCGCCGCCCAGCGGGAGGCGGGGAACCTTTACTTCGACAGCGGGCAGTGGGCCCGGGCCGAGGCCTGCTACCGGCGCTACCTCGAGAGGAAACCCGGGGATCCGGACGTCCTGACCGATCTCGGCGTGACCCTCTACCGGCAGGGGAAGCTGGACGACGCCCTCCGGCAGTTCGAGGAGGCGCTCTCCGCGAGCAGCGCCCACTGGCAGGCGGCGCTCAACGCGACGATCGTCTCCCTCGAGAAGGGCGATGCCGCGAGCGCCCGGAAGTGGCTGGAGCGCCTGAAGATGCTCAAGCCCGACCAGTCCTCGATCCCGCTGCTCGAGCAGCAGCTCGCCCACCTCGCGGCCGGCGCCTGATTCCCGCGGATTCGCCGCGTTGCCCCCGCGGAGAGCGGCTCCTTATATTCCGCCGGGGGGTCACAACGGGACGACCGCGTGAGCCAGGCAGACACCAGGTCCAGCATCGAGAGCCTCCACGCCCGCGCCGAGGCGAGCTACCGCTCCGGCGATTTCGAGGATGCCCGGGCGGCGTGGAACGAGATCCTGTCCCGTGACCCCTCGGACGAACGGGCCCGGGAAGGCCTCCAGCTGCTCTCCCTCGTCGACCCGAAGTGGGCCGTTTTCGAGGAGGCGGAGCAGGAGGCGGGCGCGGGCCCGGCGGCCGGGATCGAAGAGGTCCGGGCGCTCCTGCGGGCCGGCCAGCTCCCGGAGGCTCGCCAGCGCTTCGCGGCGCTGGAGGCCAGTCTTCCGGGAGACGAGGCGGTTGCCGCCCTCTCGCGGGAACTTGCGGCCGCCGAGGCCCTCCGCTCCGACGTGGATGCGCGGCTCGTGGCGGCCCGCCAGGCCCTGGCCTCCGGGGACACCGCCACCGCGGTGAACATGTGCCGCGACGTGCTGGCCAGCGTTCCCGGCGACCGGGAGGCCGAACGCCTGCTCGAGGAGGCCGAGGCCGCGCTGGCGCCGCCCGCCGCCGCTCCCGTCGTCGCCGGGACGTCCGCCCCGGACCTGCCCCTCGACCTGGAACTCGACCTGGACGCGGTGGCGCCCGGACCTCCTCCCGGGAACGGTCCCGCGCAGCAGGAGGCCCTCCCGGTGTCTGCCGCCGCGGAGACGCTTCCTCCCGTTCCCGGGGCCACGGCCGGGGGACACCTGGAACTCGACGTTCCCGACGATCTCCCCTCCATTCCGCTGGGAGGACCGTCCTCCGCGGAGCCGGGGCCCGCGCGGGCGAGTGCGGCCGGCGAGACTCCGGCCTCCTCCGAGGGCGTCCTGCCCCCGGAAGCGGAGGACGCCCTCGAGGACCTGTTCGAGGCGGCCCGGGAGCTGGAAGAGCAGGTGCCGGTGGAGGAGCTGGCCGCGCCCGGGAGCGTCCTTCCCGCGGAACCGCCCGCCGCCGAGGACGGGGAGGCTGCCCTCCTGGTCGCCCGGGCGCGGGAAGAACTCGAGCGGGGGAACACGGCGGAAGCGACCCAGCTCGCGGCGCGGGCCCTCGCCCTCGACGCCACCCTGGCCGCGGCCGAGGAGATCCTCGAGGAGGCTCGCCGCCGGGACGAGGAGAAGGGCCGCCAGGCCGAGGACCTGGTCGGCCAGGCGATCCGGGCCCTCGACGGGGGCCAGCCCCAGCTGGCGATTCCGCTGCTGCGCCAGGTCCTCGAGCTGATCCCGGGGCACGCCGAGGCGCGGGAGCTGCTCGCCCGGGCCGAGGCGGCGGAATCGGTCCTGCCGCCGGCCCCGGCGGGCGAGTCCCCGGTCGAGGCGGATCCCGCGCCGGCCCCGGCGCCCTCGCGCCCCGAGACCCTCGATCTCCCGCCGCTGGACGAGGCGGCACCGTCCCCCGGGCCCGGGGAGACGACCGCGCCGCCACCGTCGGGGGAATCTCCCGCGAAGCACCGTTCGGCCCGGAAGGGGGGACGGCGGACCCGGTTCGAACCGCCGGGCAGGGGCGTCCTCGTCGCGGTCCTCGCCCTGCTGCTCGCCGGCGGTGGAGGGGTGGCCGCCTGGCGGTTCGGACTCCTTCCCTTCGGGCCGGGGGACGCGGAGGCCGCGGCGGCCCCGGCACCCGTGAAGCGCCACCCGCGGAAGAAGCCGAAGGCAACGAAGGAAACCCCGACGAACAGGGCGCCGGGCGAGCAGGCCGCGGAGGGGGCGAGCGGCGCCGGCGCCGCGGCGCAGGGGGCGAGCGCCCCGGCGCCCCGGTACACGAAGCGGGACGTTCCACGCCTGGTCCGGCAGGCGGAGCGTGCCCTGCGCCAGGGAGAAGAGGCGAGGGCGGTCGAGCTGCTCGAGGCAGCCCGGAAGGCCGACCCCCTGGACTTCGACCTGGTCGAGAAGCTGGAGTCCGCCCGGATGCGCCTCAAGGAACGCCGGGACGCCGAGGCACGCCTGGCCGCGGCCAAGCAGGCGTTCCGGGACGGGGACTGGCCCGAGGCCCTGCGGATCTTCTACCGGATCCCCGGTCCCTGGCGCCCCCCGCAGATCGACCGGTGGATCGCCGACGGCTGGTACAACCTGGGGATCCAGGCGCTCAAGGCCGGGGACGTCGTCGAGGCGCGCCGCTACTTCGGCGACTGCCTCGAGCTGGCCCCGGACGACGAGATGGCGCGCCGGCACCGGGAGGTCGCCGTCCGGTACCGGGGCGAACCCCTGGACGACGCCTACTGGATGTACGTCCGGGCCCTCGAGCCGCGTCCCCTCCGCGAGTGACGCCGCGGGCCGCCGTCAGTGGCGGAAGTGCCGGCGGCCGGTGAAGACCATCGCGAGGCCGAGCCGGTTCGCCGCCGCGATCACCTCCTCGTCCCGGATGCTGCCCCCGGGCTGGATCACCGCCGTGACCCCCGCCTTCGCGGCCTCCTCGACCCCGTCGGGGAACGGGAAGAACGCGTCCGAGGCCATCGCCGCCCCCTTCGAGCGTTCCCCCGCCTTCATCGCGGCGATCTTCACCGAGTCGACCCGGCTCATCTGGCCGGCGCCGACCCCGACGAGCCGGTCGGCGAGGGAGAAGACGATCGCGTTGGAGCGGACGTGCCGCACCATGGTCCAGCCGAAGCGCAGGGCCGCCCACTCCTCGTCGGAGGGAGCCCGCTCGGTCACGACCTTCGCGTCGGCCAGGTCGTCATCCGTGTCCCATTCCTGGAGCAGGTAACCGCCCGAGACCCGGCGGACGTCGAGACCGGGCCGCCGCGCCGCCCGCGGATCGCCGCCCAGGGCGAGGACCCGGAGCTTCTTCTTGCGGGCGAGGATCTCGCGGGCCTCGTCGCCGACGGAGGGGGCGATCACCGCCTCGAGGAACATCCCGCGCAGCAGCTCGGCGGCGTCCGCGTCGATCGGCGTGTTGAAGGCGACGATGCCGCCGAAGGCGCTGACCGGGTCTCCTTCCCGGGCCTTCTCGAACGCCTCGGCCGGGCTCGCGCCGACGCCCGCGCCGCAGGGGTTGCCGTGCTTGACCACGACGCAGCCGTGCTCGCCGAGGGACGACACGGCGGCCAGGGCCCCGTCCAGGTCCAGCAGGTTGTTGAAGGAGAGCTCCTTCCCCTGGAGCTGGACCGCCCGGGCGAGGGTCGGCTCGTTCCCCTGCAGCTCGCCGTAGAAGGCGGCGCGCTGGTGGGGATTCTCCCCGTACCGCAGGTCCTGGATCTTCTGCAGCTCCAGGACGACTTCCTGGGGGAACGGGCTCTGGTCCACCCGGCGCGCACCGTCCGGCGTCAGCTGGTTGAGGAAGGAGAAGATGGCCGTATCGTAGGACGCCGTGTGCTGGAACGCCTTCCGGGCGAGCAGGAAGCGGGTCTCGTCGGAGAGCCCGCCCCGGTCCCGCAGTTCGTCGGCGACGCGGCCGTAGTCCCGGGGATCGACGACCACGCCGACGTCCCGGAAGTTCTTCGCGGCGGCCCGGACCATCGTCGGGCCGCCGATGTCGATCATCTCGACGATCTCCTGGATCCCGATTCCCTCCATCCGCGCCGTCTTCTCGAAGGGATAGAGGTTCACGACGACCAGGTCGATCGGGCGCACCCCCTGGCTCGCCAGGTCCTCCTCGTGCTTCGGGTTCCCGCGGATCGCCAGGATGCCGGCGTGGATCCGCGGGTGGAGGGTCTTCACGCGTCCGTCGAGCATTTCCGGGAAGCCGGTCTCCTCGGCGACACGGCGCAGCGGGATGCCGGCCTCCTCGAGGAGGCGGGCGGTACCCCCGGTGGAGAGCAGCTCCACCCCCAGCTCGTGGAGGGAGCGGGCCAGGTCGACGATACCGTCCTTGTCGTAGACGGAGAGCAGGGCGCGGCGAACGGGGGTCACGCGGTCGGTCATCGGTCGGTCTCCTCGCCGGGAAGGGCGAACGGGTTGCCCCGGGGATGCGTGCCGAGGCCGTGGGCCCCGGCCAGGTCTCCATGGGCACGGTACCACGCATAGAGGAACGCCTGGGCCGTCGCGGTCACCGCGAGGGAGAGCTCGAGGGAGGCGGCGGCGAAGGCGATGGAGCGCTCGTCGAAGTCCTGGGGGAGCGGGTCCCGGCCTTCCGGGTGGTAGGACCGCAGGATCCCCTCGTAGTCCCGCCGCGCCCGGGCGGCGATCGCCCGGGCGAACCCCCGGACGTCGTCCCGGGCGAGATGCGGCTCGGCCCACCCGGGAAACACCAGTCGCACCCGGGACGCCTGGTCCTCCACGTAGCGGGCGAAGTCCTCGTAGAACGACGCCTCCCGGGGATCGTCCGGGCCGACGTCCAGGGCGAAGGACAGGTCGGCGACCGCGTGGGCGATCCTGCCGAACGCCCGGGCGACCTCCCGCATCGGCGCCCTGCGGTCGAGGAGGGAGATCGCCTCGTCGATGCGCCGGACCAGCTCCTCGTCCGCCGTGCCCGGGTCGAGGGCATGGGCGCCCCTGCCCTCGGCCTCCCGGGCCCAGTCGGCGAGGGCGCCTTCGACCAGGGCGTCCTCGTGGCGGAGGAGCTGGCGCGCGAGGGCGGGGGGCAGGAGAGCGAGGGCCCGGTGGACGACGAACGCCCGGGTGCGGGGGGTGAACGCACGAACCGATCCGCCTGCTGCCAGGACGGCGGCGGCCAGGAAGAGCGCGATCCCGACCTTGCTGCGAACCCGGGTCACCCGTTCCCTCGTCCCGCCCCCCCGGTGCGGGAGGGGGGATTCTACCCCCGAAGGGATCGGGAAGGGGGGGCGGGGCTCCCGTGGCACGGGTCGTGCACTTCCTCCTGCCGAAACCGGCTGACCGGCCGACGCCGGAAGCCGCAACGTGCTGGAGGTCCACGGGTTCTGCTTTCCGGCCGAGGCGCTCGGCCGGCGGGTCGTCAACGGGTTGACGGCCCGGCCACCCGGTACGGCGGGAACCCGTCGACCCGCGGAGGAACGATGAGCGAGTTCGAACAGGCGACCGCGACGGCCACGAGCAACGAGGAGATCGCCCTTCGGGCCCTGGCGACGGCGGGGCGTTTCCTGGACGCCGCCCGGGCGGAGATCCCCAACATCGCCCGCCACCTCCGGGAGGGGTCCCTGCCGGAGGCGATGGGCAGCCTCGGGAACCTCCTCGAGGGGCTGGGTTCCATCGCCCGCCTGACCGTCGACATGGAGCAGGTGGTCGGTCCGTCTTCCCGCCTGCGGGAACGGGTCGACCTCGGGGAACTGACGGTCAACCTGAAGGAGATCGTCCGGGGCCAGGAGGAGCAGGACTGGAACCGGGTGGCGGACGTGGTCGAGCACCGGATCGCTCCCCGTCTCGCCGCCTGGAAGGACGTCTTCGCCGCCGAGGCGGAGGCCCTCCGGCAGCAGGTCGCGGCGCCCTGAAGGACGCATGGAGTCCCTCGCCGCGTGGGCGCGGTCCTGGGCGGACGCGCAGGAAGGGCCCGTGGAGCTGGTGCTCGCGCGGGGCGAGGGGCCGCACCTGGACGTCCTGGAGGAGGCGCTCCCGGGAGCGCTGATCGTCGCCTTCGCCGGCCGGGACGGCCGGCCGTCCCCGCGACGGCTGCTCTGCGGGACCCGGGACCGGTTCCTGCGCGCGGCGGTGGCCGGGATGGCCCTCGGCCTCGAGACCTTCCGCGCGAATCCCCCCGGTGAGCTCGCGGGTCCCACCGCCGCCGGGTTCGACGAACTCCTGGCGGAGGCCCGGCTCGAGGCGGCGGTGGAACAGGCCACCCTGGGGGAGCTCGGTCCTCTCTTCCTCGCAAACCTGCGCCGGAATGCCCTTCGCCTGCCGGAATCGCCGGGGCTGCGGCACGCGTTCCCGGCGGCCCGGGGCCGGCCGCTCCTGGTCCTCGGCTCGGGGAGCAGCCTGGACGAGCTGCTTCCATTGCTCCCGGCCCTCGCGGAACGTGCCGTTCTCCTCGCCGGCACCAGCGCCCTGCGGACCCTCTACCGGGCCGGCGTGCGGCCCGACCTGGCCGCGGTGATCGAGCCCCGGCCCTGTCCTCACCACCTCGAGGACATCCCCGCGGAGTGGCTTTCCGGGGTCGTCCTCCTGGCGGACCTGGTCACCCACCCGTCCCACCTGGAAGCGCCCTGGCGACGTGTCGTCCCGTTTGCCGGTCCCGTCGGAGAGTGGCTGGCCGCCGCCATCCGGCAGGGGAGCGGCGTTCCCACCGGCGGCAACGTGGGAACGGCGATGCTCGTGCTCGGGTGGATCCTCGGCGCGTGGCCGGTCCTGGCCGGAGGCCTGGACTTCGCCTTCGTCGGCGACCGGTTCTATGCCGGGGGAGTGCCCAATCGTCCCCACCCCCGGGCCGACCTCGCGGTTCCGTCCTGGTCCGGCACCCCTCTCGCCACGTCGACTCCCCTGGCCAGCTTCCTCGTCCAGACGGAGCGCGTGCTCGCCCTGGTCACCCGGCGGGATCCCCGGGCCCGGTTCCTCGCCCTCACCCATCGGGGCGCCCGGATCCGTGGCATGACCCCCGTGGACCCGCGGGGCCTCCTCGAGGCCCTCGATCCGCTTCCGCGGGGTGCCGACGGGCTCCTTCCTGCGGGAGAGGGGGTGCCCCTCGAGATCGACGGGGACGAGCTGGCCCGGGCCGTGGAGCGCCTGCGAGCACAGTTGCGCGCCGCCCTCGAGGACCCGGCCGGTCCGCTCGCCGGGTTCCTCTTCCTGCCGGTCCCCAGCGTCGCCGTCCACGTCCTGCTCGGGACCTCCCTGCTGCGCCGGCGCCGGGAAGGGACAGATCCGGTGCGGGAGGCCCGGGAAGGGTTCGCCGAGATCGAGGGGGTGGCCGCTCAGCTCTCGAGGGCGCGTCGCACCACCTCGCGGTGGTAGAGGCGCAGCACCGCGCCCTGGGTGATCATCCCGAGCACGTGCCGCTCGCGGTCCACCACCGGGAGGGCCTCCACGTCCCGCTGCTCGAACCGCTCGAGAGCGGTGAGGAGGGTGTCGTCGGGGTGGACGTGGAGCGGGTCCTCCCGCATCAGGTCCCGGGCGACCAGCAGCCGACGCAGGTCCGGGTCGTCCGGGACCGCGGCCAGGTCGCCGGCCCCGAGGATCCCGACGAGACGCCCCTGGTCGTCCACCACCGGGATCTGCCGGAACTCCGACTTCAGCGCCACCCGCAGCAGTTCCGGGAGGGGCATCCACTCGGGCACGGTCGCGGCCTCCCACGTCGCCAGCTCGGAGACCCGCCACTCCTGGAGCAGCCGGACCTCCTTGCCGCCGCGCAGCTCGAGACCCTTCTCCGCCAGGGGAGCGGTGAAGACGCTCCAGGGCCAGAGCCGGCGCGCCGTGGCCGAGGCGACGATCGCGGCCAGCATCAGGGGCAGAACGAGGGAGTACTCGCCGGTCATCTCGGCGAGGATGAAGATCATGGTCAGCGGGGCGTGGGTGAAGGCGGCGGCGACGGCGGCCATCCCGACGACCGCGTAGGCGACCACGTGCCCCTCGGTGCCCGGGACCAGGGCCGCGAAACCGACCCCGACGGCGCCCCCGGCCATGGTGCCAACGAAGAAGACCGGGGCGAAGAGACCGCCGGACCCGCCGGACCCGAGGGTGATCGCCGTCGCGATCATCTTGGCGCCGACCAGGGCGAGCAGGGCGAGGATCGGCAGCTCGCCGTGGAGCGCCTGGACCATCGGGCCGTAGCCGTTGCCGGAAACCGGCGGGAAGGGGAGCAGGTCGGGGGCGGCGAAGGTGCCCTCCGGGAAGGCGGCCAGGAGCGCCCAGCCCATCAGGCCGACCAGGAGCCCGCCGACCGCCGGCTGGATCCACCGGGGCAGGGGGAGACGGCCCCACTGCCTTTCCGAGACGACCATCAGGCGGGTGAACGCCACGCCCAGGATGCCGCACGCGACGCCGAACACCGGGAAGACCAGGTACTCCCACCAGGCGGCCAGGTTGGCCGGCGGGACGGCGAAGAGCGGCTCCGGTCCCTCGAGGGCGTGGCTGACCACCGTGCCCACCGCCGCGGCGATCAGGATCGGGGAGAAGGTCCCGATGTTGAAGTCGCCGAGGATCACCTCGAGGGCGAAGATGGCCCCGGCGAGGGGCGCGTGGAACGCGGCGGCGATCCCGGCCCCGGCGCCGCACCCGAGGAAGACCCGGATGCGCCGCGTGCTGAACCGGAGGAACTGGGCGACGCCGGACCCGATCGCCGCGCCGATCTGGACGATCGGTCCCTCCCGGCCGGCGGATCCCCCGGAGCCGATGGTGATCGCCGAGGCGATGGTCCGGACGAGGGCGGTCCGGGGCCGGATCCTGCCGCCCCCGACCACCGCCTTCTCGATCACCTCGGGCACGCCGTGCCCGCGGGCGGCGTCCGGGAAGAGGATCCCGAGGGGACCGACCAGCAGGCCGCCGATCGCCGGGGGGAGGATGACCAGCCAGAGCGGGGGCGCGTCGTTGCCGAGCAGGCCGGGAAGGAAGCTCCAGGCGACGTAGCGGACGATCTCGATCGCTTCGCGGAAGCCCCAGGAGGCGAGCCCGGCGAGGGCGCCGACGACCGCGGCCACGAGCAGGAGCCAGGACGCGGTGCTCTCCCCGGGGCGCAGGGCGAGCAACCGGGCGGTCCAGTCGTGCCAGGCCTGCTGGAGGCGGTTCACGGGTTCCCTCCGAAGGAACCCGCAGAGCCTACTCCACCGTCACGCTCTTGGCGAGGTTCCGCGGCTGGTCCACGTCGCAGCCCCGGAGCAGGGCGATGTGGTAGGCGAGGAGCTGCAGCGGGACCGCGAGGAGAATCGGCATCACGAGGGGGGGCGCATCGGGGACGGTGAGCACGTGGTCGGCCTTCCCGGCCAGCTCGTCGTTCCCTTCCGTCGTCACCGCGATCAGGGTACCGCCCCGGGCCTTCACCTCCTCCATGTTGCCGAGCATCTTGTCGTAGACCGCGTCACGGGGCGCCAGGGCGACGACGGGCAGGGTGTCGTCGATCAGGGCGATCGGGCCGTGCTTCATCTCGCCCGCGGGGTACCCTTCCGCGTGGATGTAGGAGATCTCCTTGAGCTTCAGCGCGCCCTCGAGGGCGATCGGGTAGTTCATTCCCCGGCCCAGGTAGAGGAAGTCGGTCGCGTCCTTGAACACGCGGGCGAGGGGCTGGACCTCGTCGTCCCCCTCGAGGATCCGGTCGATCCACGAGGGAACCCGCGCGAGGGCGGCCAGGTGTTCGCGAACGTCGTCGGCCGAGAGATGGCCGCGGGCCCGGCCGAGGCGCAGCGCCATCAGGTAGAGGGCGACGAGCTGGGCGGTGAACGCCTTGGTCGAGGCGACGCCGATCTCCGGGCCGCAGTGGGTCAGGATGGTGCCGTCCGCCTCCCGGGTCGCCGTCGAGCCGAGGACGTTGCAGATCGCCACCGACCGGGCGCCGCGCGCCTTCGCCTCGCGCAACGCTGCCAGCGTGTCCGCGGTCTCGCCGGACTGGGTGACGATCGTCATCAGGGTCGTCTCGTTCACCAGGGGGTCCCGGTAGCGGAACTCCGAGGCGTAGTCGACCTCGGTGGGGACCCGGGCGAGGGCCTCCAGGTAGAACTTCCCGACGAGGCAGGCGTGCCACGAGGTGCCGCAGGCGGCGAAATGGACCCGCTCGATCGCCCGCAGGTCGTCGTCGGCGAGGGGGAACTCCTCGGGAGAGAAGTGCACCGCCCCCTCGTCCAGGGAGATCCGGCCGGCGAGGGTCTCGTTGACCGCCCGCGGCTGCTCGTGGATCTCCTTGAGCATGAAGTGCTTGAAGCCGCCCTTCTCCGCGAGGATCGGGTCCCAGGCGATCTTCTGCACGCGGGGTTCCTTCTCGTTCCCCTTCGTGTCGAGCAGCCGGATGCCGTCCGCCGTGACGACGACCACCTCGTCGTCCTCGAGGAAGACCACGTCCCGGGTGTGATCGAGCAGGGCCGTCAGGTCCGAGGCAAGCAGGTTCTCCCCCTCGCCCAGGCCGACGATCAGGGGCGGCCCGAGGCGCGCGCCGACGATCCTGCCCGGGTCGTCGAGGGAGATGGCGCAGAACGCCCAGATCCCGGAGAGCCGGGGCAGGACGGCGAGCACGGCTTCCTCGAGGGACCCGGTCCGCGCCCGCTCCCGGGCGACCAGGTGGGCGATCACCTCGGAGTCGGTCTCCGACCGGAACGCGTTCCCCTCCGCCAGCAGCTCCTGCTTCAGCTCCAGGTAGTTCTCGATGATCCCGTTGTGAACGACGACCACCCGTTCCGCCGGGTCCCGGTGGGGATGGGCGTTCTCCTCGGTGGGCCGGCCGTGGGTGGCCCAGCGGGTGTGGCCGATGCCGTGGCCGCTTTCCGGCACCGGGTCCTTCTCGAGCACGTCCTCCAGGTCACGGAGCTTGCCGGCCGCCCGCCGGAGGACCAGCCGGTCGCCGTCGACCAGGGCGATCCCGGCGGAGTCGTAGCCCCGGTACTCCAGCCGCTTGAGGCCGTCCACCAGGATCCGCGCGGCGTTCCGCTTCCCGACGTACCCGACGATTCCGCACATGGTCCCTCCTCGGCCCGGGAGCGGCTCCCGGACCCCGGCGGAGTCTAATATGCGGCCGAAGGAGAGGAAGGGCAGCCGTTACTTCTTCGTCCGCTTCCGTTCGCCCTTGCGCTTCTTCCTGCGTTCGACCCAGCCCTCGATGTTCTTCTGGGGGGCGCGGCTGATGGCGAGGGCGCCGGGCGGCACGTCACGGGTGACCGTCGCGCCGGCCCCCACGTAGGCCCCCTTGCCGACCCGGACGGGGGCGACGAGCTGGGTGTCCGACCCGATGAAGACGCCGTCCTCGAGGATCGTCGGGTGCTTCTTCTCGCCGTCGTAGTTGCAGGTGATCGTCCCGGCGCCCACGTTGACCCCGCGGCCCAGGGTCGCGTCCCCGAGGTAGCTGAGGTGGCTCGCCTTGGTGCCCTCCCCGAGAACCGACTTCTTGATCTCGACGAAGTTCCCGACCTTGCAGCCCTTCCGGATGTCCGTGCCGGGGCGCAGATGGGTGAAGGGGCCCACGGAGCAGGCGGCCCCGATCCGGGCCTCGGTCGCCACCACGTGGTCGAGCACGGTGGTGCCGTCGCCGACCCGCGTGTCCGCGAGGCGGCACCCGGACCGGATCGTCACGCCCTTGCCGACCCGTGTCGCCCCCTCGAGGGTGACGCCGGGGTGGATCACGGTGTCACGGCCGACCTTGACCGTGTCGTCGATCCACGTGGTCGCCGGGTCGAGGAGGGTGACGCCCCCGTCCATCAGGCGGGCGTTCACCTGGTCGCGGAGGATCGCCGCCACCGCCGCGAGCTGGCGGCGGGAGTTGATCCCCTCGACCTCGGCCGGGACGGGATGGAGCCGGGCGACCACCGTCTTCCCGTCGGCGATCAGCTCCCGGACCGCGTCGGTCAGGTAGTACTCTCCCTGGGCGTTGTCCGCCCGGATCCGGTCGAGGACCGCCACCAGGTCCGGCCAGCGGGCGCAGTAGGTGCCGGAGTTGATCTCCCGGATCCGGCGTTCTTCCGGCGTGGCGTCCCGGTGCTCGACGATCGCCGTCACCCGGCCGCGGGCGTCCCGGACGATCCGGCCGTACCCGGTCGGGTCGTCCAGCTCGGCGGCCAGGATCGTCAGCGACGCCTGCCTCCGCCGGTGCTGGCGGAGGAGATCGCGGAGGGCCCTGGCCGGGAGAGCGGGCACGTCCCCGCAGAGCAGGAAGACGTCGCCCCGGAACTTCCGGAGGACCGGGACCGCGCGACGGACCGCGTCCGCCGTGCCCCGGCGCTCCTCCTGGACGACGAACTTGAGCGGTGCGCCCGGGAAGCGCTCCTCGAGGTGTCGCCGGACCGCGTCCCCCTGGACGCCGACCACCACGACCACCGGCGACGCGCCCGCGGCGAGAGCGCGGTGGACGACGTGGCCGACCAGGCTCCGGCCGAGGACCTCGTGGAGGACCTTCGCCCGGTCGGACTTCATCCTCTTCCCCTCGCCGGCGGCGAGGATCACCGCGGCCGGGGCGGTCATCTCAGGACTCCTCCTCGCCGGGCTCCTCCTTGCGCGACTCCGGCGGCTCGATCAGCTCGGCGAATCCTTCCATCTCACGCAGCACGCGGAACTCGTCCTCCTGCAGCACCAGGAAGCGCAGTTCCTCGTCGGCGGCGATCGCCCGGCGCAGCTCGGCCAGGGCCTCGGGGCCCTCGCCGGCCCGCGCGTGGAGGCTCGCCCGCAGCCAGGCGACCCGGGCCTCCGGTGCCCCGGCGGCCTCGGCCGCGGCGAGCAGGCGCTCGGCCTCGGGACGGTCCTCCCGGTTGACCGCCATCACCGCGGCCAGGAGGATCCCCTCGGCGTCCTCGGGGTCGGGGGGCGGGGGAGCGAGCCGGGCCTCGCAGGCGGCGAGGTGCACCCTCGCCCGGTCGACCAGCTCCGAGGCGGCCCGCTCGTTCTCCCACTCGTCGAGGAACGCGCGGAAGGCGTCCCGGGCCTTGCCCGGGTCGCCCTTGCCGACGAAGATCTTCATCGCCTTCTCGTAGGCGGCGAGCGCCTTCCGGAAGGTCTCCTGCCGCGACGGAACCGACTTCTTCGCGCTGGACTGCCGGCTCGGCATCGATCGTCCTCCGTGGATTGGAACCCGGCGGATCGTCCGGGTGCCCCCGGGGGGCGGGAGGGCGGCGCGGAGGATACGCCGGCGGAAAAGGGGGTGTCAAACCGTGGATGCCGGGGCTTTCGCCGTGGTCGCCCTCGGGTCCAACATGGGGGACCGGGCGGGCTTCCTCGCCCTCGCCCGGGAGCGCCTCCGCGCATCCGGATTTCCCTGGACCCGGGCGAGCCGGGTGCTGGAGACCGCGCCGATCGGCGGTCCCCCCGGGCAGGGCCCGTACCTCAACCAGCTCCTCGCGGCGCCCCTCGCCGGGATCCCGCTCTCTCCCGGGCAGCTCCTCCGTGTCTGCCTGGCGGTGGAGGACGTCGCGGGGAGGGTGCGGCGCGAGCGGTGGGGACCACGGACCCTGGACGTGGACCTGCTGACCTGGGGGGAGCGGAGGATCCGGACGGAACGGCTCGTCGTCCCCCACCCGGCCCTCCCGGACCGGCCGTTCCTGCGGGTGCTCCTCGAGGATCTCGGTCCCGGGTGGGGTAAGATCCCGGATCCCTGCAACCGGAGGAGGACGCCCGGATGGTGACGCCGGAGGCCCGGCCGCGCTGGATCGCCCTCGAGGGGCCGATCGGGGTGGGGAAGACCGCGCTCGCCCGCAGGATCGCCGAGCGCCTGGAGGCGCGGCTGATCCTCGAGCCGACGGACAACCCGTTCCTCGAGGCGTACTACCGGGACCGCCAGGGCTCGGCGTTTCCCACCCAGGTCTGGTTCCTGCTGGCGCGCCATCGGCAGCTCCGGGACGTGCGGCAGGTGGAGCTGTTCCGGCCCTGGGTCGTGTCCGACTATCTCTTCGAGAAGGACCGGCTCTTCGCCTCCCTCGCCCTCGAGGACGAGGAGTTCGCCACCTACGAGCAGCTCTGGCGCCTGCTCCGTCCCCAGGTGCCGGGTCCGGACGTCGTCGTCTATCTCCAGGCGCGGGTGCCCACCCTCCGGGCCCGGATCGCCGAGCGGGGCCGGGATATCGAGCGCCGGATCTCGGAGGAGTACCTGGCGGAAGTCGTGCGGGCCTTCGACGACTTCTTCTTCCGCTGGAACGGTCCTCCCCTCCTCGTCGTCGACACCAACGAGATCGATCCCGTCCACGAGGACACCGACCTCGACGACCTCCTCGAACGGATCCTCGGCATGGATCGGCGCGGGGGGATCGAGTACTACACGCCGGTTCCTTCCCGGGGCTGACGTTCTCGGCTTACATCTCGGTTTGTTTTCGTAACGCACCCGTTGCTCCCCGGGGGGCGGGCTGCTAGGCTGCCGGTGCCGGGCGCCACCGGTACCCCTCGGCGGGACCGGATGGGCCGCGAGCCCGGCGCGTGAACGATGACGAGGTCCCCATCCCTCGACCGCCTCCGGGCGGCGGGGAGAGAGGAGGACACCGATGAGCGCACGTCCGCCCGGGGCGCCGCAGGGCGCCTCCCCCCGCAAGGTCACCGTGCCCGACGTCCGGGCCCGCAAGGGTGGCGACCCCCTGGTGATGGTGACCGCCTACGACGCCCCCACCGCCCGCATCGCCGACGAGGCAGGGGTCGACCTGGTCCTCGTGGGCGACTCCCTCGGCATGGTCGTGCTCGGCATGGAGGACACCCTGGGGGTCGACCTGGACGACATGGTCCGCCACGCCGCCGCGGTGACGAGGGTCCGGCCCTCGCCGCTGGTCGTGGTGGACATGCCGTACCTCTCCTACCACACCGGTCCCCGGGACGCGGTCCTCGCGGCCGGCCGCCTGGTGCGAGAGGGGGGCGCCGAGGCGGTCAAGCTCGAGGGCGGCCGCAACCGGGTGGAAGTGATCCGGGCCCTGGTCGATGCCGAGATCCCGGTCGTCGGTCACCTGGGCCTCACGCCCCAGTCGCTCCTCCGGATGGGCGGTTACCGGGTGCAGGGGCGGGCGCTGCGCGAGGTGGAACGGCTTCTCGCGGACGCGGAGGCGCTGGTCGAGGCCGGCATCTTCCTCCTCGTGCTCGAGGGGGTGCCCGCCCGGGTCGCCGCCCTCGTCACCGAGCGGGTGCCGGTGCCCACCATCGGCATCGGGGCGGGCGCCGGGTGCGACGGGCAGGTGCTGGTGATCCACGACCTGCTCGGGCTCTCCCCCGGGCCGGCGCCCCGGTTCGTCCGGCGGTACGCGGACCTGCACGCGGCGGCGGTCGACGCGGTGCGCCGGTTCGCCGACGACGTCCGGGCCCGGCAGTTCCCCTCCCGGGAGGAGAGTTACCGGCTGCCCCGGGAGACGGCGGCGGCCCTGGACCTCGGGGTCCGGAAGCTCGCACGGGAGGGCGGGGGATGGAACTGATCCGCCGGGTCTCCCTGATGCGGGAGATCAGCCGCGAGAAGCGGGGCCGGGGAAAGAAGATCGCCCTGGTCCCGACGATGGGGGCGCTGCACGACGGCCACCTCAGCCTCGTGCGGCGCGCCCGGGATCTCGCCGACATCGTCGTCGTCTCGATCTTCGTGAACCCGACCCAGTTCGGGCCCCGGGAAGACTACGAGCGGTACCCGCGGGACCTGGCGCGGGACGCCGACCTCTGCATCGCCGAGGGGGTCGACTACGTCTTCGCCCCGGAGGCGAACGACATGTACCCGCCCGGGTACCGCACCTGGGTCGAGGTCGAGGGGCTCTCCTCCGTCCTCGAGGGGGCGTCCCGGCCCGGCCACTTCCGCGGCGTCTGCACGGTGGTCCTCAAGCTGCTGAACATCGTCCGACCCCACTTCGCCCTGTTCGGCCAGAAGGACGCCCAGCAGGCGATCATCGTGCGGCGGATGGTCCGGGACCTGAACGTCGACGTGGAGCTGGTCGTCTGCGAGACGGTGCGGCAGCCGGACGGTCTGGCCCTCTCGTCGCGGAACGCCTACCTCTCCCCGGAGGACCGGGCGGCGGCCACGGTGCTCTTCCGGGCCCTCGAGCGGGCCCGCGTCCTTGTCGAGGACGAGGGAGAGACCGACGCCGCCCGGGTGGAGCGGGAGGTGCGGGAGGTGCTCGCCGGTGAGCCCCGGGTGCGGGTGGACTACGTCGCCCTCGTGGACGAGGACGACCTGCAGCCGGTGGAGCGGATCGAGCGGCCCGTCCTGGTCGCCCTGGCCGCCTGGCTGGGGGACACCAGGCTGATCGACAACGTCATCGTGAAGCCGCGGAAGCGCGGCGGGGAGCAGCCGTCATGAAGAGGTCGTTCCTGCAGGCGAAGGTGCACCGGGTGATCGTCACCGACGCGGACCTGGAGTACGAGGGAAGCCTCACCCTCGACGAGGACCTGATGGACGCGGCGGGCCTGCTCCCCTGGCAGCGGGTCGAGATCTACAACGTCACCCGGGGCACGCGGCTGGCCACGTACCTGATCCCCGGTCCGCGGGGGCGGGGAGACTGCTGCGCCAACGGCGCCGCCGCCCACCTGGTGCGGCCGGGGGACCGGGTGATCGTCGCGGCCTACGTCGACCTCGACGAGGAGGAGGCGCGCGCCTGGCAGCCGACGATCGTCCTCGTCAAGGGTTCGAACACCGAGTACGAGGTCCACCGCGGCGACGGCGGCGAGCGGGCGTTCCGCAAGGTCGCCGGCTGAGCCTCCTCACTCCTTCCCGTCGTCCGCCTCCTCGAGCTCCTTCGTCACGAAGAGCATCGAGCCGTCCGGGTCGATCCGTACTTCCTTCGGCCGGGCGGGCAGGACGAAGGTCTTCGTCAGCTCCTCGTCCTCGAGGACGACCCGCCGCCAGGCCGGTTCCCCTTCCTCGAGGTCGATCCGGACCGGGACCAGCAGGTGCCGGAAGTGACGGTCCTTCACGGTCCGCTTCCCGACCAGGTACTCCTGGCGCAGGGTGACGTCGACGAGCCAGCCCTCGCCGGCCGGGTCCCGCCGCGGTTCCCCGGCCTTCCAGAGGACGCGGGGATGCCCCAGGTTGCGGACCCAGTCCTCGAAGAACCAGTCGAGCCTCGTGCCGAACCGCCGCTCGGCGAGCGCC
>JAMOQA010000104.1 GCA_027064265.1 Acidobacteriota bacterium | reverse complement strand
CGCCATTCCGTCGGTCCCTCCGTTTCCCGTCCGCCGCCACGCCTGCGCCGACCGGCTCGTCGCCTCGCTCCCGCGGCGGAAGCACGATCTCGAAGCGGGTCCCGAGACCCGGGTGGGACATCACCTCGATCCGGCCGCCATGGGCCCGCACGATCCCGTAGGCGACCGCGAGCCCCAGCCCGGTTCCCTTGCCCGGCGGCTTCGTCGTGAAGAACGGCTCGAAGATCCGCTCCCTTATCTCCGGGGGGATACCCGGGCCGTCGTCCTCCACCGCCAGGACCACCTCCCCCCCGGGCGTCGTGCCGACGCGGACGGTCACCTTCCCGCCGGGTCCCGCCGCGTCGGCGGCGTTGAGCACCAGGGCGAGGACGACCTGCACGAGCTGGTCCTCGCCCCCGAGGACCTCCGGCACTTCCCCGGCCAGGTCCAGCTCGAGCCGGACGCCGGAAGCCTTCGGGTTGTGGCGCAGCAGGCGGACGGCGCGACGGGCGATCTCCCGCGGGTCGCACGCTCCCTTCCGCTCGGCCCGGGCCCGGGAGAAGTCGAGCAGCCCCTCGAGGATCTCCTTGCAGCGGTAGGCTTCTTCCTCGATCACGCCCGCGTCCTCCCGGATCTCCGCGAGGCCCTCCGGGTCCAGGGGTTCGCGCAGGCGCGCCCGCATCGCCTCGGCGCACCCGGCGATCGTCGCCAGGGGGTTGTTGATCTCGTGGGCGATCCCGGCGGCGAGACGGCCGACCGCGGCCATCTTCTCGGTCCGGGCGATCGAGCGCTCGAGGGCCCGCTGCTCGGTCACGTCCCGGGAGAACGTGATCACGTGGGTGACCGCCCCGTCCGGCCCGTGGATCGGGACCTTCTCGACCCGGTAGATGCGGGGCGGGTTCGACGCCCGTCCCTCCACCTCGGTCACCCGCGGCTCGCCGGTGCGGAAGACGTCCTCGTACTCCCGGCGCAGCTCCTCGTCCTCCCCGATGATCGAGAAGAGGTTCTTCCCGAGCACCTCTCCCCGGGGCCGCCCGAACGGCCCTTCCTCCCGGTTGCGGTTCCAGACGACGACCCGGAAGGCCCGGTCGATGGCGTGGAGCGAGAGGGGCAGGGCGTCGACCACCGCCTGGAAGAGGGCCTGCTGCTCGGCCATCTCCGCCCGGTGCCGTCCGCCCTCCCGGTCGTGCTCTCCCAGCGCGGCGACGACACCGCCCAGGAGGGCGCCGGCATCGTAGAGGATCCGCAGGTCGTCCTCGGACCATCCCCGCGACGAGCGGCGGGCCCGGAAGACGGCCGCCGCCCGGTCGCGGCACACGAGGGGGACGGCGACCAGGCCCTCGCCGGCGGGGCCCTCCCCGCGCACGGGGCGGCGCCCGCGGATCACCTCCACGTCCAGGTCGTCGAGACGCCCGCCGGGCAGCCTCCGGGGTCCGCGGGCCGGATCCCAGGCGAGACGGAAGGCGCACGCACCCTCGGTGCGCCAGGGCGAGTCGAGCACCAGGATCTCGCCCTCCTCGAGATCGAGCACCCGGCCGAGGCTGGCGAGCAGGTCCTCGGGGAGCCCCGGCCGCAGGGGATCGGCCGCGATCCGCCGGGCGATCGACGAGAGCACGATCAGCTCCCGGGCCCGGGAGGCGTGACGCCGGGCCAGGTCGATCCGCTCGACCGCCTGGCGCGCCACGGCGATCCACTCGGACCGGGACGCGCGGGGGGAGATCACCGCGACGGCCCCTGCCTCGAGGAGGGCGGCGCGGGCGTCCCCGCGCGACCCGGATAGGACCCCGATCACGGCGGCGGCCCCGGCCGCCCGGACCACCCGCAGTTCGCCCGTCGGATCGGCGGCCCGGGGAGCGAGGAACACGAGGGCGCCCGCGGGGTCGTCGGCACATCGCAGCCGGAGTTCCCGGCAGACCACCTCCACGCGACCCCGGGGTACGCCCCCACCGTGAACGGCCACGGTTCCCAGGAAGGTTCCCGGCACGTCCGCTCCTCTCCCGGGCACGAACTCCCCGCCGCCGCGGAATATGGGTTCCGCCCGGGGCATCGGACAACTCGACCGGATCCCGGACAGGCAGGACCCTCCCGGCCATCCGGTCCGCATCGCCCGGGCGACGCCCCCCCGGGCGGCGTTCGCCAGGTACCGTGATCGTTCGTCCTCGATCGTCTCCGATGGCACGCCCCCTGCTTCCCCGGGGGTGGACCCATGCGTACCGGGCGACAAAGGGATGGTCTCCTCATCGGGCTCTACGGGCTCGTGGCCCTCCCCGTGCTCGCCCTCGCCCTCCTCGACCTCTCGCACCTCCGGCCGGAGAGCCTCTGGATCGTCGGCGGGATCGCCGTCCTGCTCGGTCTCGCCGGGTCGTTCACCGTGCGGCTCCCGGGGACACGGGCGTGGATCTCCCTCGCGGAACCGGCGATCTTCACCGCGCTGCTCCTCGGAGGTCCCGGGGCGGCCATCCTGCTCGGTGTCGCGGACGGGATCTCCGGCACCCTGCGCGCCCGCCGGCGGCTGCGCACCGGGCTCGCCTCCACCGCCGTCGTCGTCCTGGCGGCGGCGGGCGGGGCGGGCACGTTCGACCTCCTCGCACCGCGCCCCGGCGCGGACGGAACGATTTCCGTCCCGGCCCTCGGGGGCGCGCTCCTCTTCGCGGCCCTCGTCCAGTACGGCATCAACGCCGCCCTCGTCTCCCTCCTGGACTCGGCCCGGGAAGGGATCCCTCCCCTGGTCGCCTGGAAGGAGCGATACCTCTGGGCCCTCCCGAGCTTCCCGGCCTCGGCCTGCTTCGCCCTCGGCGCATTCGTCGCCGAACGGACCCTCGGGCCGATCGCCCTCTTCCTCGGCGTACCCGTCCTCGTCCTCCTCTATCTCCTCTACTGGTCCCACACGCGCCGGCTCGCGGAACACCAGGCCCACGTGGAGAAGCTCCAGCGCCTCCACGAGCAGACGCTGGACGCCTTCTCCCTCGCGATCGACGCCCGGAACCCGGCGGCGCGGGGCCATGCCCGCCGGGTCCAGGCCTACGCCCGGCTGCTCGGCCGGCTCGTGATGGAGCACGACCCGGGACTGGCCGACGAGGAGGACGGCCCCCTCGACGAGGCGTTCCTCGAGGCGCTGGGGAACGCCGCCCTCCTCCACGACATCGGGAAGCTGGGCCTGCCGGACCACGCCCTCAGGGAATCGGAGTGGGCACCGGGGCACCGGGCCCGGATCCGGGAACACCCTTCCCTCGGCGCGGCGATGCTTGCCGGGTTCCAGGACCCGCGGCCGATCGCGCCGATGGTGCGCCACCACCACGAGCGCTGGGACGGGAACGGCTACCCGGACGGACTGGCCGGGCGGAAGATCCCTCTCGGCGCGCGAATCATCGCGCTTGCCGACGCCCTCGACTGGGCCTGGCGCTCCCGCCCGGACGGGAGCTACCCGTCCCTCTCGGCCCTCACCCGGATGGTTGCCCAGGAAGCCGGCACCCGGTTCGACCCGCGGCTCGCGGACCTCTACTGTACCCACGCCGAGGAAATCGAGCAGGCGCTGGCGGAACAGGAAACGACGACGGTCTGCCCTCCCGGTTCCGGGAAGGAAGACGAGGAGTTCTTCGCCAACGTGCGCGCCGCCCAGGAGGAGGCCGACTTCATCCTTCACCTGGCGCGGCGCCTCGGCGAGACGATCCACCTGGAACAGGTGCTGGACGTGGTCGCCGAGGAACTGCTCACGCAGATCCCGGCCGACGCCTGCGTCGTCTACCTCCCCGACCGGCTGGGAGGCCGGCTCGAACCGCGGACCGTCCGGAGCGGCGCTTCCGACCTGCCCGCCCAGCTTCTCCGGGTGCTCGGCCGGGATCGGT
>JAMOQA010000103.1 GCA_027064265.1 Acidobacteriota bacterium | reverse complement strand
GACGACCGACGAGCTCCTGCGCCTCGTCGAGGACTTCCTGCTCGCCGGGCCGGGCCTCCCGAACGCCCTCACCCCGGACGACGGCGAAGGGGCAGGGCGGCGCCGCGGCGGCGGGCCCCCGGACGACGAAGAAGCGGCCGGGGACACGGACGGCCCGGACGGCGCCGGCACCTCGCCGGACGATCTCCTCGACGGAAAGCCGCTCCTGGGCAGCCACGAGGTGGCGGACCCGGACGAGGCGCCCGCCCCCGAGGTGGTGCAGGAGATCCGTGGCATCGTGGAGCGGTGGGTCCGCCCCGGGTCCGGCCGGGGCGCGGGCGGTCCGCTCGGCGCCCACCGGATCGCCCTCGCCCCATCGGCACGGGCCCGGGCGGTGGCGACCCTGCGCCGGGCCGTCCTCTCAGTCGCCCGGCGGACGGGAAATCCCCGCGGGCGGCGCCGTCCCGGGGAGGAGGCCCTGCCCGCCCTGCTCCCGTGGCGCACCTCCCGCGACCGCCGGGGCCTGGCCCTCGAGGCGGCGGGGATGGAGCCCGCCCTGTGGGCCGGGCCGGTGGCGGTCCCGTCCCCCGAGTTCCTGGCCGGGACCCACGTCTACGTCGACGTCTCCGGCAGCATGGCCGACGTCCTGCCGCTCCTCTACCGGGCGCTCCTGCCCCTCGTGCCCCTGCTCGCACCGCGCGTCTTCCTCTTCAGCACGAGGGTCCACGAGGCGCCCCTCGCGGCCCTGCGCCGGGGGGACGTGGTGACGACGGGGGGCACCGACATCGGCTGCGTCACGGAGCACCTGCTGGAACGCCGCATCCGGCGGGCCGTGATCGTCACCGACGGCTGGGTGGGACGGGTCCCGGACGCCCATCGCGGCCCGCTCCGGCGCCGCCGGATCGCCGCGGTGATCACGGCGGGCGGCGAGCGGTCGTTCGCCGACCAGCTGGGCGCGCGAACCTTCGTGCTGCCCTCCCTTTCCTGAACGTTTCTCTCGAGGAGGAAACCCCGATGAGGATCGCGAACGTCACCCGGGAGTCCGCCGAGCACGTCCTTCCCGGGCACCCGGACAAGATCTGCGATGCCGCGGTCGACGCCATCGTCGAGGCGGTGCGCCGCCGCGACCCCGCCGCCCTGTGCGCCCTCGAGGCGGCCTGCATCTTCGACTCCATCGTCGTCACGGGCCGGATCGCGGCCGAGGAGGAGGCCCTGGCGGAGCTGGACATCGAGGCGATCGTGCGGACCGCCTGGGCGGACGCCGGCTTCGGCACCGACGCCGCCGGCCTCACGTGGGGACCGCGCCCCGAGGACGTGAAGGTCGACACGCGCCTCTGCATCGGCCCGTTCGAGCCCGGCGAGCGGGCGCACCGGCACGAGGCGGACGACCAGGCGATCTGCGTCGGCTGGGCCTCCGACGACCCCGCGACCGGCCACCTGCCCCCAGCCGTCCACCTGGCCCGCCGGATCGCCCGGCGGCTCCACGAGTTGCGGACCGAGGAGGGGGCCGGCGAGATCGGTCCCGACGGGAAGGTGCTCGTCGAGATCGAGCGGGACGTTCTCGGCTGGCGCCCCCTCCACGTGACGATCTCCCTCCACCACCACGAGGGGAGCGACTGGCTCCTGCTCCGGCGCGTGGCCGAGCGGGCGGTGGAGGAAAGCACCGGCGGGATGCCGACCCCGGAGATCCTGCTGAATCCCGGGGGAACCTTCGTCTCCGGGGGGCCGGACGGCGACAACGGCCTTTCCGGCAAGAAGCTGGTCGCCGACGCCTACGGGGCGGGGGTGCCGATCGGCGGGGGCGCCTGGTCGGGCAAGGACCTCTACAAGGTGGACCGGCTCGGCGGGATGCTCGCCCGGGAGCTGGCCCTCCGGGCGGTCCACGCCGGCCTCGCCCGGGAGGCCCGGGTCACCCTGCTCTACTCCCCCGGCAGCGAGGCGCCGGAGCGGGTGGAACCGGTCCTCGACGGCGTCTTCGTCGATCCCGCGGAGTTCCTCGCGCGCCTCGGCGACCCGCCCCTCGGGACGTACGTCACGTGGCTGCGCTACCGGGACTGCGCGATCCCCCTCCCCGAGCTGGCCCTCTGGGGCCACCAGCAGCCCGGCACGCCCTGGGAGGTGCGGCCGGAAACCAGGTGACGCATCTCCACGAGCCGGCGCCGACTCATGGGGGCAGGTGTGGCGCGAAGGCATCAAGGACGATCCGTGCCGCGCGTTCCGGGTCCCAATCGATGCCCGTCCTCAGGAGATCCCCGAGGTCGGTCGCGAAGATCGGATCCGCGAGCTTCGCCCGAAGATCCTCCTCAAGCCTGCGAGCGGTCAACCGGGGAGCCAGGCTCCCCGCATACTCCCGGAAACAGGCCACGACCTGCCGCGGATCGACGGAGAGATGCTCCAGGACGTACCACAGGTCGAACAGGTCTCTACCTTTCCGGCGCTGGAACAGGGCCCGGAGTTTCGTTCCCAGCAGTTCCTCGGGCGCAAAGGTGGTGACGCCAGCCGCGCCACTCCACCACCGGGAGTTCACCTCGAACGGCATCTCCCGCAACCCCATGACCGTGAAGTGCTCGCGCGAGTTGATCTCGATCTTGAGGCGCAGTTTCCGCGGCGGAGAATCCTCGGAATGAAAACGGTAGACGAGGTTGACGCGACCCTCCTTGAAAACGCGGCGCGCCTGGCCGAGCCATGAGTCGAGGACTTCCCGGACGAGACTGAGCGTTCGACCGATCGGCTCGGCACGCACCTGGACGAGATCGATGTCCTCGGAGTAACGGGCGGCGGGGACGACGTAGAGCTTGTAGATGGCCGTTCCCCCGCGGAACGCCAGCCGGTCTCCCATCCCGGGAATGGAGAACATCTCCGCGATCGCCCGGCTGATGACGAGATCCTGCTCCACCTGGTGGTCCGACGGCCAGGGAGCGAACTCCCTCCACGCCGTCACGTGGTCGCGGGGTATCACTGGTCGACCTCGATCGAGTCGTTCACGATGATCCTCCATTTCCGGTCGAACTCGGAGCCAGCCGCTCGTTTCTCGCGGACGAGACGAATCCAGGGAGGAGACGCGGCCCGGACCACGGCCGCCAGTCCACGGGCCGCGTCGCCGGCACCGACCTTCTCGAGGAGCCATCCACAACGCTGGATCCAGGCCATGGGACAGCGTGCCGCTACTTCCGCGAGTCGCGCCGGGTCGATCGCCTCGGTGAGTTCCTGCAGGACCGTCGCCACGTTCTCGAGTCCCCCACAGGCGCGCGCATACCCGACCAGTTCGAGCGCCGTCACCTCGGGCGTTGCCACGCGAATCACTCCCCTCGGCGTGTTGAACTCCCGGACCGGCATCGCCTGCAGGTCGGAGCGCCGATGGAACCGAACGCGAACCCGACCGCACGCGAGAGGCCGCCTCGACTTCCGCAGCATCACCTGGAACGCCTGGGGACGCTGGTGAGCGGCCCCGTAGTACTCCGCGGCACTCAGGAGCCCCGCGTAGTACGGCTCCCCCAGGTGCTCCATCAGGAGCGGGACCAGCTGGTCCGCCGGCAGGCAACCCAGCCGACGGTACTCCGGGGGTACGACCAGGTGAAACCCCCTGTACGGACTGACGATCCATCCGGTTGCGGCAACGCGTCTCAGCGCCGCCCGGACGGCAGGCAGGCTGCCTCCGAGGACCCGCACGGCCTCGGAGGTCGTGAAGGAATGGCGCCCGGAGGCCGGTAGCGACTCCACCCAGGCTCGCACGGAATTGCGCTTCTTGGTCATATGTTGCGCAAGGTAACACAAAACGTTATCTGCCGCAACACTCGCCTCAGGCCCCACCCTCTTCTCCTGCCGTGTATCATGCGGGCGATGGCGGACGG
>JAMOQA010000102.1 GCA_027064265.1 Acidobacteriota bacterium | reverse complement strand
CGGGGCGAGGAGGCGCTGGCGGGCGCGGGAGTCCCAGCCGCCGATCACCTCGAGGGGGCGGCGCGGGGGGAAGAGCCGCCGCACCAGCGCGAGCCGCAGCGAGCGGCGCGCGGGGCGCAGCAGCTCCCCGGGCACGATCCCCGGGAAGCACCGCTCCACGTGGAGCGCGGAGAGCAGCAGCACGGTCCGCATCCCCCAGGACCGGGCGCGCTCGAGAAGCTCCTCCGGCCGGGCCTCGGCGGCGAGGTGCAGGAGCGCCAGGTCGACCACCCAGATCCCCTTCGGCTGGAAGTAGTGGTAGCCGAGGTGGAGCGCCTGGTGCAGGTGCAGGTCGACGGGACCGAGGGCGAGGCCGGTGACCGGGCCGTAGCGCAGCTCCCGGGCCCGGGCGAGCATCCCGGCGACGTCGGGGAAGTGCCTTCCCTCCTGGGCGATCGACCAGTGGAGCTCGACGGCCCCCGGCGTGCCGTCCGGCGCCTCCACCGGCAGGTCGTACCAGGTCTCCTCCCAGAACTCCCGGTGGTCCGCGGGCGGGAGCCGGAAGCCGGCCGCCTCCAGGGCCTCGAGGGCCCGGGCGAGGGCGTCCCGGGGGATCAGCAGGTCCACGTCGGACATCGGGCGCAGGTACGGGTCCTCGTAGACCAGGTGCCCGAGGGCCGCTCCCTTGAGCAGCACGGGGGAGAGCCCCGCGTCCCGCAGCGCCTCGAGGGCGGCGGCGCCGGCGGCGTCGAGGCGCGCCCGTCCCATCCGGTCGTCGAGGAGGTCGCCCCGCAGCCGCGCCACCAGCTCCCGGGGCAGCTCCCCGAGGAGCCCGCCCCGGTCGAGGGCCCGGGCGAGGAGCCCGGAGACCCGGTGCTCCCGGGCGAGGGCGACGACCTCGGCGGTCACGTCCGCCGCGGCCACCTCCCCGCCCCGGGGGTCGATCGCCCGCACCAGCGCCGTCTCGGCGCCGGCGTCCACTACCCCGCGTCCTTTGCTCATCCCTTCCCTTCCCCGGCCCGCAGCCGCAACCGCAGGGGAACCGCGATGGCCAGCACGACCGCCGGCACCGCCGCCATCGGCCGCGACGCCGGCGGCAGGAAGACCGCCGCGAGGGCGCAGGCGGCGAAGCCCGCCTGGATCGCCGCCAGGGTCGCCACCGCCCGGGCCTGGCCGAGGCCGGCGTCGAGGAGCCGGTGGTGGAGGTGCTCCCGGTCCGCCCGGAACGGGTTCGTCCCGCGCAGCACCCGCCGCCCGAACGCGAGCACCAGGTCCAGGAGCGGCACCCCCAGGGCGGGCACGGCGACCAGCGGGTCCCAGCCGACCTTCCCCCGCAGGGTACCGAGGGAGAGGGCGGCGAGGAGCAGCCCGAGGAGCAGGCTGCCGGTGGAACCCATGAACTGGCGCGCGGGGTAGACGTTGTGGGCGAGGAACCCGACGAGGGCACCGCCGATCGCCCAGGCGACGGCGACCGCGATCGGCCCGCCGTCCCGGGCCGCCTGGACGCCAAACACGAGCACGGCGAGGAGCGCGAGGGACGCGGCCAGCCCGTCCAGCCCGTCGACCAGGTTGATCGCGTTCATCACCGCGACGAACCAGAGCAGGGTCGCCGGCAGGGCCACCGCTCCCAGTTCCCAGCGGACCGGCCCGAGGGCGATCGTCTCGAGGCGGAACCCGGCCGCCCAGGCGAGGGAGGCCGCGGCGGTCTGCCCCGCCAGCTTGGCGAGGGGGCCCAGCTCGAAGACGTCGTCGAGGAGCCCGACCAGGGCGATCAGCCCCCCGGCCACCGCCAGGCCGACGAGGGGCGGCGGGAACGAGAACACCTCCCGCGCCCCCGGCCAGTCTCCCAGGGCCCCGAAGACGAGGGCGAAAACGATGCCGCCCCCGATGGCGAGCCCGCCGAGGCGGGGCATCCGCCCCTCGTGGACCTTCCGCTCCGGGGCGGGGTCGTCCACCGCGCCGAGGAGCCGGGCGAGGCGCCAGGTGAGGAGCGCTCCCCCGGCGGAGCCGGCGGCGGCGAGCAGGGCGACCAGGAGGCCGTGCTTCACGGCTCGTCCCCGTCCGCGGGAGCCTGGCGGGTCGAGGCGGGGACCTCCCAGTGGGCGGCGGCCCGCCCGGTCAGCCCGCGGAAGGTCCCGACGACGGCGGCCAGGTTGATCACGACCAGGTAGAGGGAGAGCCGCAGGAACCGCCCGGGCAGGCCCGGCACGGAGAGGAAACCGAACGGGGCGAGGACGACCGGCAGCGCCGTCACGACGGCCAGCGCGCCCCCGGCCGCCGAGCCGAGGGACGCCCCGATGCTCCCGGCGGCGACGGCCAGGAGCCCGAGCCACGGCACGGCGTAGCGGAGCAGCTTGTGGGAGACGTAGGCCCAGGCGATCCGCGGGGGCAGCGTGAGCGGCCGGATCCAGCGGGCGCAGGCGACCTGCTGGGAGATGATCCGCACCTTCCGGGCGAACTCCTCGGCGAGGCCGGAACTCGCCCGCTCGAAGGCGAGGGCACCCGGGGCGACCACGGTGCGGTATCCCTCCCGGGCCGCGAGGAGCGGCTCGGCGGCGTCGCCCGCGATGTTGGCGGGAAGGGGCCGCCAGAGCTTCCGGCGGAGCGCGTAGATCCCGCCGTTGGCGACGCACAGGAGCCCCCGCTCCGCCTCGACCCGCTTCGTCCAGGTCTCGAAGCGCCAGTAGAGCCCCTCGCCACCGGCGACCGTCGGGTCGTCCTCGTTGACGAACTGGACCTCGCCGAGGGCGACCCCCACGTCCGGGTGCCGGAAGGCGGCCGCGAGGGCCCGCACGGCCCCCCGGTCGAACATCACGTTGGCGTCGGTCTGGACGAGGATCTCCCCCCGGGCCTCCGGGGCGATCCGGTTGATCGCCGCGGTCTTCCCGCCCCGCTCCGGCATCCGGTAGAGCCGGACCCGGGGATCCTCCGCCGCGATCGCCCGGACCTCGTCGTCGGTGCCGTCGTCGCTGGCGTCGGAGGCGACCAGCACCTCGAGCAGCTCGGGGGGGTAGTCCTGGGCCAGGAGGTTCTCGATGCGCCGACGGATCACCCCGGCCTCGTTGCGGGCGGCGACCAGGATCGAGACCCGGGGCAGCCGGTCCGCTCCCTCCCCCGGAGGCGCGAGGGGGCGGGGCCGGAACAGCAGCCGGGCCAGCAGGGGGTAGCCCACGTATGCGTAGAGGATCCCGAGCACCGAGATCGCGGCGATCCCGGTCCAGGCGGCCCCGGCTGCCCCGGCAAGATCGATCACGGGGGGCAATCTACCCCGGATCCCTGGCCCTGCCCATGGCCGGCGAACCGCCGCGGGCCGCCCCGGAACGGCCCGGTGCACATCGGAGGGACGGTCTGGCATCATGGACGCCGGTCCCGTGCGAGGGGGAAGGAGGCAGCGATGGCGGAATGGTACTGGCGGCGCAACCCGGCGGAGAAGGTCGGTCCTCGCAGCACCGAGGAGGTCCGGGCGGCCCTGGTGGCCGGGCTCCTGGACCCGGGCCACGAGGTGTGGCGGGAAGGCTGGGATTCGTGGGCCCGGATCGGCGACGTGGAGGAGTTCCGCGGGGTCGGCCCCGCGCCGGCCGCGGTCGCGCACGCGCTGCCCGTCCCCGAGGGCCTCCGGGGGTGGATGACGTTCGTCGGGGTGATGAACCTCCTCGGCGGGCTGTTCTCGATCCTCTCCTGTTTCGGGCTGCTCCAGGGGATCCTGCTGCTGGTGATGGGCTTCGCGGCGATCGGGGCGAGTTCCGCCCTCGACACCCGCGGGGGGACGGCCCCCCCGAACGCGGCGCTGTTCCTCGGCAAGCTGAAGACCTACTTCGTCGCCCAGGGCCTGGCGTTCATCGTCGGCTTCGTGATG
>JAMOQA010000101.1 GCA_027064265.1 Acidobacteriota bacterium | reverse complement strand
GAGCCGACCGCGGAGGCGGTGGCCCGGGCGGTGGCGCCGCTTCTCGCGGACCCGGCCGCCCGGGAAGACCTCGTGGCCGCCGGCCGCGAGCGGGCGGCGCGGTTCGCCTGGCGGCGGACGAGCGCGGACGTGTTCGAGGTGTTGCGGGAGACCGCGGGGGCGTAGTCGGCGCCGCTCCGCGGCGCGACGGGCGCAGCACGCTGCGCCCCTGCGCAAACCGCCGAGACGCGCATCGTGTAGGGGTCGCCGGGAGGCGACCCGGGCGGCGCGAAGCGCCGCGATCGGTGCCGCGCGAGGGGCGGGTGCGCGCGGTTCGAGAAGCGGTTCAAGAAAAGGAAGGGCGGGCCGATGAGGGGGGGCGGAAGGTCCTGGGGGGGACCGTGCACGCCCGGCGTGCGGCACGAGCCTGCCCGCGGAAGCCCGCGGGCGGGGCGGGAAACGGATGGAGCGCGAAGAGCAGCGGCGAGAAGCCGGTCCCCCGGTCACGGAATCCGCGGAACCGGTGGCCGGCCGGGACGCGCCCCCCACGGTGCGGTGGTGGGAGCGGTTCCACGTCCGGGTCGTCGCGATCTTCCTCGTGCTGTTCGCCGCGATCTTTGCCAGCCTGGCCATCGTCGTGTTCTTCGTCGGGCTTCCGCGGCTCCAGGAGGCGGCCTACCACCGGGTGGACCTGGCCGGCGAGCTGATCGTCGCCCGCCTCGAGGAACGCCTGCGGGTGATCGAGTCGGAGGCCCGCTCCCTCGCCTTCCTGGGCGAAGAACTGGGAGCGCGCCTCCCGGGGGCTCGCGGGGAGGTCCGTCGTTTCTTCGAGATCAACACCGACCCGGACCTGGTGGCCGGCGGAGGGCTCTGGCCGTTGCCCGGTGTCTTTCCCGGGGTCGATCGCCGGGCCAGCATCTTCTTCGGCCGGAACGCCTTCGGTGAGCTGGTCTACTACGACGACTACAACGACCCTTCCGGGCCCGGGTACGAGCACGAGGACTGGTTCGTCCCGGCGTTGCACCTCCGGGACGACCGGGCCTTCTGGTCCCGGGCGTACGTCGACCCGTACTCCCACGAGCCGATGGTCACCTGCACGGTCCCGATGGCCAGCGGCGGGCGGATCGTCGGCGTGGCCACCATCGACCTGCGCCTCGCGGGCCTCGCCGCGCTGGTCGAGGATCTCGGCCGGGAGTGCGGTGGCTACGCCTTCGTCGTCGACTGGATGGGGCACACGGTGGCGTTCCCCCGGTACCGCGGCTCCCGCCACGGCCACGACGAGGAACACGGCGAGGGAGAGGAGGACCCGGGAGCCTGCCCCCTCTTCCGCCCCTACGGGCGCCACCTGGAGCGGATCCAGCGTCGGCTGGTGCTGCGCGCCCGGTCGCTTCCGGACCACGACCCGTCCCTCGGGGAACGCCTCGCCGAGGAATGCCCGGCCCTCGATCCTTCCCGGGCAGAGCTGGTCGCGGCGATCCTGGAGGATCCGCTCGGCCCGCTCGCGGCACGCACGACCGCCCTCGACCGGTTCGACCTCGAGGAGGAACCCCTGCTGGGAGAGTCCGCCAGCGTCGGCATCCACCACGTGCGGGGCGCCTACTGGAGCGTCGTCACCGTGACGCCCCGGTCGTGGGCGATCGGGTACATCGCGCGGACCGCGAAGCGGGTGCTGGGTATCTTCGTCCTTCTCGTCCTGGTTGCCGGTTTCGCGGGATACCGGGTCTTCGGCGCCCAGGTGGTCCGTCCCCTCGCGGAGATCACGGACAGGATGCGGGCCGCCTCCGAGGCGGACGACGGGATCGGCGCCGACCTGCCGGAGGACGTGCCCGGGGACCTCCGGGAGCTCGCCTACTGGTACAACCGGCGCAGCCGCCAGCTGCGGGAGGCGCTGGCCCGCAGGGACCGGCAGCAGCGGGAACTCGAGGAAGCGAGGCGGCGCGCCGAGGCGGCCACCCAGGCCAAGAGCAACTTCCTCGCCGCGATGAGCCACGAGATCCGGACGCCGATGAACGGCATCCTCGGCACCTGCTCCCTGCTGTTCCAGACGGAGATGTCCGCCGAGCAGCGGGAGTACGCGGAGACGATCCACGACTCGTGCCGGGCCCTGCTCGCCCTGATCGGCGACATCCTGGACTTCTCCAAGATCGAGGCGGGGAAGATGGACCTCGAGCGGATCCGCTTCGATCTCCACGGCCTCGTGCGGGAGAGCGTCGAGATCCTCCGGCCGACGGCGATGGCGAAGGGGCTCGCCCTCGAGGCCTGGATCGACACCGGCGGGGCCCCGTGGCGGCTCGGGGACCCGGTGCGCGTGCGCCAGGTGCTGCTCAACTTCCTCGGGAACGCCATGAAGTTCACCGAGGAAGGCCGGGTCGAGGTGCGCGTCAGACCCGTCGCCGGCACCGACCGCGTCCGGATCGAGGTTGCCGATACCGGTATCGGCATCGAGCGGGGACGTCTCGAGTCGATCTTCGAGGAATTCACCCAGGTCGACGCCTCGACCACGCGCCGCTACGGCGGCACCGGCCTCGGCCTCGCGATCTCGAAGCGCCTCGTCGACCTGATGGGGGGCGAGATCGGCGTCGAGAGCGAACCCGGCGTCGGGTCCACGTTCTGGTTCGAGGTGCCGTTGCCACCGGTGGAGGCGCCGACCGCGAGCTCGGTGCCCACCGGGATCCCGCTCCTCGCCGGGGAACTGCCGCCGCTCCGCGTCCTCCTCGCCGAGGACAACCCGGTCAACCAGAAGCTGGTCGTTCGCATGCTGGAGAAGGCGGGGCACCGGGTGGACTGCGCGGAGAACGGCGCGGAAGCGGTGGAGGCCGTGCGCCGCGCCCGCTACGACATCGTCCTGATGGACTGCCAGATGCCCGGGATGGACGGCTACGAGGCTACCCGGCGGATCCGCGAGCTGGGTGGCGAGGCCGCGCGCGTGCCGATCCTGGCGCTCACCGCGGACGCCCTCCAGGGAACCCGCGAACGCTGCCTTGCCAGCGGCATGGACGACTACCTCGCCAAGCCGTTCTCCGTCGAGGACCTCCTCTCCCGCATCGCCGCCCTCGTCGCCGCCAGGCCCGTCGCCGGCTGAAGCTGTCGTTGTAGGCTGGGATCCCTCCACCCGTGGAGGGTGCCATGGCCGAGGTCTCCCGGGACGGGCGCGGCGGGGCGTGGCCAGGACGCATCGCCTTCGCGCTGGTCTTCCTCGGGGTGGCAGCCGCGGAGCTGCCGGGCGTGCTCGCGCGCGTGGACGACGGGCGGCGGGACGCGCGCCGGATCACGTGCGAAGGGGTCGATCTCGCCTGGGCGCCAACCGGCCCCGGCTGGAACCTGCGCCGGTATCTCTCGGGGACGGCACGCGTCTCCTGGACGAGCCGGTCGATGCCTGGCGGATGCCGACGGCGGAGGAGGTGGTCCGGTCCCTCGTGCACCGGGTCGAGCACGCTCGACCCCTACGACTTGAGCGCATGGAGCGCATGGTGGGAGGGGTAGGGGCGCAGCGTGCTGCGCCCGTGTGCCGCGAAGCGGCACCCATGGCCGCCCTTCGGGCGGTGGGCCCTCGCACGCTCGACCGTGGCGGGCGGGGGACCCGTAGAATGGCGGGGCCGGGAGGTGCGTGCCGGGGGCGGGACGCTCCCGGGAGGAGGACGCCGCCGATGAGAGCTGCCGCCGGTCTCGCTGCCGTGCTCCTGCTGCTCGCCTGGACCTCGCCCGCCGTGGCGGACGAACCGGCGCCGCCGGGGCGGGCGTGGACGATCGAACCGGCCTCGTTCCTGCCGCCGGTCCGCCCCTGGCACGGGAAGAGCGAGTCCCTCGCCGTTCCCGCGGACGACCCGTGGGCGACCCCCTGCGAGAAGAGCGGCTTCACCG
>JAMOQA010000100.1 GCA_027064265.1 Acidobacteriota bacterium | reverse complement strand
ACTCGGAGGCGGACGCCGGGGCCCCCTGGCTCGAGGCGTTCGACGAGGCGATCTGCCTCGGCCCCTCCCACCCGGGCCGGTCGTACCTCGACCAGTCCGCCGTGCTGCAGGCCGCGGTCCAGGCCGAGGTCCAGGCGATCCACCCGGGATGGGGGTTCCTCGCCGAGAACGCCCTCTTCGCCGCGCGGGTCCGCCAGCTCCGGATCGCCTGGGTCGGCCCGACCCCGGGGGCGATCCGGATGATGGGGGACAAGGCCCTCGCCCGGGAGACGATGACCCGGGCGGGGCTGCCGACGATCCCCGGCTCCGACGGCCTCGTCGCCGACGTGGAGGGGGCCAAGCGCCTCGCCGACGACATCGGCTACCCGGTGCTCCTCAAGGCGACCGCCGGCGGGGGCGGCAAGGGGATGCGGATCGTCCGGGAGCCGGGCGAGCTCGCAGCCGCCTTCACCGAGGCGAGCCGGGAGGCGGAGGCCGCCTTCGGGAACCCCGGCCTCTACATGGAGAAGTTCATCGAGCACGGCCGGCACATCGAGTTCCAGGTGCTCGGCGATACCTTCGGCGCCGCTGTCCACCTCGGGGAGCGCGAGTGCTCGGTCCAGCGCCGGCACCAGAAGCTGGTCGAGGAGGCGCCGAGCCCGGCCCTCACCGAGGACCAGCGCCGGGAGTTCGGCGCGAAGGTCGCCCGGGCGGTCGCCGCCCTCGGCTACGTGGGCGCCGGCACGATGGAGTTCCTGCGTGGCCCGGACGGGTCGCTCTACTTCATGGAGATGAACACCCGGCTCCAGGTGGAGCACCCGGTCACCGAGGAGATCACCGGGATCGACCTGGTCGAGCACCAGCTCCGGATCGCCGCCGGCGAGCACCTCTCCCTCCGGCAGGAGGAGATCTCCTGGTCGGGCCACGCGGTCGAGGCCCGGATCAACGCCGAGGACCCGGCGCGGGACTTCCAGCCCGGGCCCGGCACGATCACCCGGTTCGACTTCCCGGCGGACCGGGGCCCGGGAACGGTCCGGGTCGACACCCACGTGCTCTCCGTCCCGGCCGAGGTGCCGCCGTTCTACGACTCGCTGGTCGCCAAGGTGATCGCCCGGGGCGAGGACCGTGAGGCGGCGATCGACACCCTGCGCAACTGCCTCGCCGCGGCCCGGGTCGAGGGCGTGCCGACGACGATCCCCGCGCACCTCCGGATCCTCGACCACCCGGACTTCCGGGCAGGGACCTACGACACCGGCCTCGTCGCCGGGCTCGACCTCGGCGGGAACGCCGCCGGCGGCACGGAGGACTGACGAGATGGCCCGCATCGCCCTCCACCCGATCGGCAGCCACCTGCCCCAGGACGTCCTCGAGCGAAACCGGGCGGCGATGCGCCCCCTCGAGGAGCGCCTCGAGGAGCGGCGCGCCGCGGTCCGCGCCGGCTGGGGCGAGGAGTACGTCGCCCGCGTCCACAGGAAGGGGAAGCTGACGACCTGGGAGCGGATCGAGCTGCTCGTCGACCCGGGCACCGAGATCCTCCCGGTCGGCACCCTGGTCAACGACGGCCTGCTCTTCCCGTTCGGCTCGAAGAAGCGCCCCTCCCCGGGCGCCGGCGTCGTCACGGCTTTCTGCCGGGTCGAGGGCCGCTGGACGATGGTGATCGCCAACGACAACACCGTCGCCTCCGGCTCGTGGTGGCCGCGGACGCCGGAGAAGATCGAGCGGGCCCAGGAGATGGCCCTCCGGCTGCGGATCCCGGTGATCTACCTGGTCGACTCCTCGGGCCTCTACCTGCCCGAGCAGGCGAAGACCTTCCCCGGCCGCACCGGTGCCGGCGCGATCTTCAAGATGAACTCGAAGCTGTCGGCGGCCGGGGTGCCCCAGATCGCCGGCGTCTTCGGGGACTGCATCGCCGGCGGCGGCTACATGCCGATCATCTCCGACGTCGTCTACATGACCGAGCAGGCGTACATGGTGATCGCTGGCGCCGCCCTGGTGAAGGGGGGCAAGAGCCAGAAGATCACCTCCCTCGACATCGGCGGGCCCGACGTCCACGTGCACCTCAGCGCCTGCGCCGACTTCCGGGTGCCGGACGACCGCACCCTGATCGACCGGATCCGGGCCGACGTGCGCAAGCTGCCGACCCCGGCGGTCGACTACTATCGCCTCGACGCCGAGCCGGCACCCCCGCGGTTCGACCCGGCCGAGCTGCCCGGGATCTTTCCCCCGGACTACCGGCACACCTACGACATGCGCCAGGTGCTCGCGCGCCTCGTCGACGACTCCCTCTTCCGCGAGATCTTCCCCGGGGTCGGCCGGGAGATGATCTGCGGGGTCGGGCTCGTCTCCGGCCTCCCCCTCGGGTTCATCGCGAACAACCCGGAGCTGACCGACCACCCGGAGCTCGCCGGCGAGAAGCGGCCCGGCGGGATCCTCTACCGGGAAGGAATCGCCAAGATCAGCCAGTTCGCCCGGGCCTGCAACGAGGACGGCATCCCGCTGGTCTGGCTCCAGGACATCTCCGGGTTCGACATCGGGCCGGAGGCGGAGAAGAAGGGCCTGCTGGGCTACGGGTCGTCCCTGATCTACACGAACTCGACCCACACGGTGCCGACGATCACCGTCCTGCTGCGCAAGGCGTCCGGCGCCGGCTACTACGCGGAGTGCGGGCTCCCCTACGACCCGATCATCCAGCTCGCGACCCCGATCACCCGGCTCGCGGTGATGGAGGGGCGCACCCTCGCGATCGGTGCCTTCCGGACGAAGCTCGACGAGAACTTCAACATCGTCGCCGAGACGGAAGAGGAGCGGGAAAAGATCCGCCGGGCGATGCAGGAGGTCGAGGACCGGATCACCGCCGACATGGATCCCCACAGGGCGGCCTCCCAGATGGACGTGGACGAGGTCGTCCGGATGGACGAGCTGCGTCGCTGGCTCGCGGGCTTCGCCGAGATGGCCTACCAGTCGATCGGCTACCGCACGATCCGCAACCGGCGGATCTGGACCCTGCACGACCTGGTCGTGCTCGCCGACGAACCGCGCTGACAAGCTGACGAGCCGACGAACCGAGGAGACGAACCATGGCCCGACAGACCATCGAGGCGATCGCCGAGCGGAAGGACGACGGCTCCGTCGAGCTGCGCTGCCCGGGCCCGGCCGTCGTGCACCTCGAGCGGATCCCCGGCGAGGTCCTGGTGCCCGGGTCGGCGCTGGGGACCCTCGGCCGCGAGGAGCGCTGGTACACCCTCGTGCTCCCGGAGGGAGTGCGCGGGGCCGTCGGCGAGCTCGGCTTCGAGGACCCGTGGGCCCGGTGCGAGCACGGCCGGCTCCTCGCGACCCTCGTGCCGGTGCGTGCGGGCGACGAAGAGGCCGCGGGCGCCGGGGCCGGGGCGGCCGCCGAGGCGGCCGGCTGGCCCGTGCGCGCGCCGTCGCACGGCACCTTCTACCGGCGGCCGAGCCCCGACAGCCCCCCCTACGTGGACGTGGGCCAGGAGGTGAAGCGCGGCGACACCCTCTGCCTCGTCGAGGTGATGAAGTGCTTCTCGCCGGTCCGCTTCGAGCCGCCCCAGGGGCACGAGCGCGGCATCGTGCGGGAGGTCCTCGCCACCGACGGCGCCGAGGTGAAGTCCGGCCAGGTCCTCTTCCGCATCGAACTCGCCTGACCGCGCGTCGCATCCGTGGTCGCCCTGCGGGCGACACGGGCGCAGCACGCTGCGCCCCTACACCTCCTCGTGGTGCTCGACTCGTAGGGGTCCAGCGTGCTGGACCCGTGCGGTGCGAAGCACCGCCATGATGGTCGCCGTTCGGGCGACACGGGCGCAGCACGCTGCGCCTCTACACCTCCTCGTGGTGCTCGACCCGTAGGGGT
>JAMOQA010000099.1 GCA_027064265.1 Acidobacteriota bacterium | reverse complement strand
GAGACGAGGGCCGCGACGTAGACGGCGACGAACCCGGGGGTCCACAGGAACCGGACCAGGGGCTCCAGGCGGTCGAAGAGGCGGTCCGGGTTGAAGAGGGGCACCTGGAGGTAGAACAGGCTGCGCCGCCGCCGCGGACGCCGCTGGCGCTTCGCTTCCTCCGCCGCGGCCCGTGCTCCCGCCCGGACCAGCACGCCCCGGAGGGCGGCCGCCCGCTGGTTCGCCGGGTTGTCGACCAGGATCTCGTCGAGGGCGCGCAGGGCGGCGCGGAACCGCCCCTGTCGGAGCAGGTCCACCGCCTCGTCGAACTTCTCGGCCTCCCGCTGGCGCCGCTCGTCCCGGGTCACGCCGGGAGGCAAGGGGTCGCTCGCACGCCGCACCCGGAAACCGCCCTGCTCCAGGGTGGCCAGGACCCGTGCTCCCAGGGCGGGCGCGAGGGCGGGAAGCCGGATCTCCCCCTCGTCCTCGACCAGCCCCTTCTCCCGCAGGTCGTCGAGGAACTCCTCGATCTCGTCGAGGGTCAGCTCCTCCCCGAACCGCAGGGCGAGTTCCACCTGGATGTCGACCGGCGTGTGCTCGCCGTCCAGCAGCTCGAGGATCGCTCCCTCGAGCTCGTCGAACCGGAAGTACCTCCGCGCCCGCGGATCCTTGACGATCCGACCACGCCCCGTCTCTCCGTCCGGCAGTACCACCAGCCCGGCCCGCAGGCGCGGGGGCGCCACGCTCGCCATGCCCTCGGAACCCATTGCCTCTCCCGGGGGGCGCACCCCGGGCGTCCCGGCGGGCACCGGGACGCGGGGAACCCCTGCGGCAAAGGTGGGTCCCGGGCGAGCACCCGGCAAGAGAGCAGCCTACTCCGCGGAGCCGTCCTCCTCGCCGTCCTCGTCCAGTTCGTCGTCCGTGGTGGAGGTGACGGTGGCCCGGACGAGCACCAGGGTCCCGGAGTCGAGCACCCGGACCTCGGCGTCCTCGACCACGTCCCCCTCGAAGAGATCGTCGAGGATCGCGCCCTCCTCGCCGTCGAGCACGATCGCCGCGTCCTCGGGAACCTCGATCACCAGGTCCCCCCGGGACGGATCCCGCACCGTCATGGTTTCCTCGTCCAGGTCCACCTCGAGGATCGTGCCGGAGACGTGGGCGACGGAAGCCGCCCGGGTCACGGGAAGGGCCAGGGCCAGGGCGAGCAGCAGGATCGTCCCCCCGGCAGTACGCCAACCGGTCCGCATCGTCATCGTTCCTCCGGGCCCGGCCGGGCCCCGGCCGCGCGGCACCGGGCCGGGGTCGTCCGCCGTGGTCCGCGGTTCATCATGGGGTTGCCGGAAGCGGCGGGCAAGCGGAAACTGGTGGTCTCCCGGGGGTTGAAACCCCCTTGCTTCCACCCGGGTTCGCGGTACATGAGGAGACCGATGTTTCGCTGATACTGGACAGATCGGGCGTTTCCTGTCCTCTCCGCAGGGGCGCCCCTCCCCATGGAGGCCACTCCCATGCTGCGTCGACTCCCCCTCCTGCTCCTCCTCCTGGCGCTGGTCGCCGCGCCGGCGGCCCTGGCGGCGGACCAGGTCTTCGACCTCAAGATCCGCCTCGACCTGCCCCCGGAGGTCACCACCCGGCTCCGCACCGGGGACATCCTGCAGGTGATCGTCCGCCCGGAGGTCCAGTACGGCCGCCGGACCGTCCCCGGCGAACCGATCGTCTTCGAGAAGGCCTGGGAACCGGGCCTGGTCCTCGAGCCGATCCGCCTGGCAGGCGTCCTCGAGCCCGACCAGATCTACCGGCTCGAGTTCCGCATCGTCCGCGAGGACGATCGTGGCCGGGAGACCGAGGTCCGTTATCTCTCGGCCCTGGCGAAGCTTCCGCGGCGGCCGGTGGAGAACGGGATCCGGATGCGGCTCTACCTGGGACACCCGCGGGACCAGCGGGACAACCATATCCTGGTGACCCGTGACAGCGACGGCGTCTTCCGGGTGATGCTCTTCACCGCCTAGGAACGGCGACGGGACGAAACGACGGGGCCCCCTCCCGCGCGGGAGGGGGCCCTTCCGTTCCCGGGTGTCACCCGCACCCTAGCGGGCGGGCCGGCACTCCAGGACGAAGACCGCGCGGCGGTTCTTCGCGTGTTCCTCCTCGGTCCGGGCGTGGGGCACCAGCGGTTCTTCCTCGCCCTTGCTGACCGTCTCGATGACCAGGCGGTCCATCCCGGGCTCCGCGCGGAGCGCGTCGGCAACCGCCCGGGCCCGCTTCGCGCCGAGGGCGAGGTTGTACTCGGTGGTCCCCCGCTCGTCGCAGTGCCCCTCGATCGTCACCCGGGCCACCCGGTCCCCGAGTTCCCGGAGCGTCACCGCCACCTCCCGGATCCAGGCGAGGTCTTCCTCGTCGAGGTCGTAGCGATCGAAGGCGAAGTGCACGTGGGGCACCGCCAGCTTCTTCGCAGCCACCACGCACGGGTCGGGCTTCGGAGGCGGCACGGTGACGACGAGGGCCCGGGACGACGCCAGGGTCACCGGCTTGCCCGAGGGCCCACCCGCGAGGACGGCGGTCACCCGGTAGCGCCCGGGCGGCAGGTCCTCGCCGATCGCCAGGCTGCCGGTGTAGAGCCCGTCCTTCCCCTCGGCCAGGGAAACCGTCCGCTTCGTGCCGGACGCCTTGCCGTCGATCCCTTCCAGGGTGACCTCGGCGCTGCGCCCAGCCGTGGCGCGCAGCTGGAAGGTGACCGTGTCCCCGGGCTTGGGAGCCCAGGGCCGGACGTCGATGTACTCGATCCGGTCGGGATGGGGAGGAGCCGCCTCGACCACCGCCTCGACGGTATCGGGGAACTCCTTCGCCAGCTTCTCCCGCGAGGTCGTCGCGCACCCCGTGAGCAGCAGGGTGACGAGGAACCCGGCAACCAGTACCAGCAGCGTGCTCGTGCGCAGGGTCGTCCGCATCTTCTCGCCTCTCTTCCCGGACGCCGGGTGGCGTCCGGCAGGGAAGGTCACCTGGCCCGGCCCGTTCCGGGCGTGTCGCTCTCCCCGGCGGGGCCGATCGCCCCGTCCCCGGAATCATCCTCGGCGGCAGGGGGCGCTGTCAACGCTGCGGGGCGCAGGTCTCCGGGCAAGTCCCCCGGAACGAGCCAGGTGCGGACGGGGACCCCCCGCACCTCCACGGGCGCGGCCATGGGGACCGGCACGAACCCGGCGGTCCGGAACACCGCCTGGACTTCCTCTTCCCCCCAGGCGACCAGGACCCGCCGCCGGCCGGCTTCCTCGAGGAGCCTCACCGCCCGTCGCGCCACCTCGGGCGTCCACGGATGGGCCGCAAGATCACCCTCCCAGGGCCTCTCGAGGAGGAACGCCGCGTAGAGACCGACGTGCCCTCCCCCGACGACGGGCTCCCGGATCCCGGCCTGTTCGAGGGCCCCGGCGATCTCCCGGGCGGCGACGACCTCCGGGTTGCGGGCGCCGGCCAGGCGGCCCGGCAGGTCCGCGAGGGCCGGCCCGGCGAAGTCGAGGAGGAGCAGCCCCGCCACGAGGCCCGCCAGGAGCCGGCTCCGGCCCGGTCCGGGCTCGACGATCCAGTCGACGAGGCCGAGGCCCGCGGCGAGAGCCAGCGGGAGCACCGGCCAGAAGTAGCGGGTGGAAGAGGCCTGGACCGGCAGGTAGATCAGCACGAGCAGGGCGGCGGGGAGCCCCGACCAGCGCCATCGCTGGACCCGCAGGTTCTCCCGGAACGGCCGATGGAAGAGCAGCCCCGCCAGGAGCAGGGCCGGAGCGAACCGGAGGAGGTCCAGGCCGGCCAGGGAGTCGAGGGCCTCCCGGTAGTTCCGGAGGGAGAGCCGCACCTGGTGCCGGAATTCCCGGGGACCGTCG
>JAMOQA010000098.1 GCA_027064265.1 Acidobacteriota bacterium | reverse complement strand
CGGAACGGCACGCATCGGTCACCTCCGGTCGTCCATGATGCCACGCCGGGAGCCGGTAGAATCCACGCACGTTTCCCCGGAGGACCGGCCGTGCGCGCCGTGCTGTTCGACATCGACGGGACCCTGATCAAGCTCGGCGGCGCCGGCCGCGAGGCCCTGGCCCGGGGCGTCGCCTCCGCCCTCGGCCGTCCGTTCGAGGAGGTGCTCGCCGCCGCGATGGAGGTCGACTTCCGGGGGCGCACCGACACGATCCTCCTCGAGGAGCTGGCCGGTCGCCTGGGGGTGCGGGTCCCCGCCCTCGACCCCCGGATGGTCGCCGCCTACCTCCGCGCCCTGCCGGAGACGGTCGCCCGCTCCCGGGCGGAGGGCCGGTACGAGACGATGCCGGGCGCCCTCGAGCTGGTCGCCGACCTCGAGTCCCGGACCGACGTGCTGGTCGGGCTCCTCACCGGCAACGTGCGGGAGGCGGCCCGCATCAAGCTCGCCCCCGTCGGCCTCGGCCACCTGGCGGACCGGCCGGGCGGTTTCGGGGACGATGCCCGGGAGCGGGCCGACGTGGCCCGTGCGGCGGTGCGCCGCCTCACCGAGGCGGGCATCCCCCCGGAGCGGGTCCTGGTCGTCGGCGACACCGAGCACGACGTCTCCGCCGCCCATGCCGCCGGCGCCCGCGCCGTCGCCGTCGCCACCGGGTGGACCGACTCCGCCGTGCTCCGCGCCTGCGGGGCCGACCTCTTCCTGCCGGACCTGCGGGACCCCGCCCCTTTCCTCCATTTCCTGGAATCGATGGACTTACTGCCATAGCGCACCAGTTTCTCGGTCAATCTGTCATATTCAGCCCTCACTTCCCCCAGATCGCCGGGGCATTCCTGCAAAATGGCCCATGAATCTTGACGAATCGGCAGATTTTCTGGCGCACCTCGCTTGACACCCCGGCCGCCCGGGCCTACTGTCCCCGCGTCGGGCCGGGCCCAGGAGGGGAGCGGCGTACCCGGCCCCGGGAGGCACGAGCGATGGGACGGACGATCGGCGAGGCGCGGGCGATCCTGCGGGAGGAGAAGATCCGCTTCCTGCGGCTGGTCTTCTCGGACATCCACGGCGTGGTCAAGAACGTGGAGGTCCCGGACAAGCAGTTCGACAAGGCCCTCTCGGGCGAGATCATGTTCGACGGGTCGTCGATCGAGGGGTTCGTCCGGATCCAGGAGTCGGACATGCTGCTCCAGCCCGACCTGGAGTCCCTGCGGATCTTCCCCGAGGAGGGGGACCGGGACCGGGTCGCGATGCTGATCTGTGACGTCCGGATGCCGGACGGGGAACCGTTCCCCGGCGACCCGCGCTACGTCCTCCGCCGGGCGGTGGAGCGAGCGGCGAAGATGGGCTACGTGCCGAAGATGGGCCCGGAGGCGGAGTTCTTCCTCTTCCACCGGAACCCGGACGGCACCCCGACCACGGTCACCCACGACCAGGGCGCGTACTTCGACCTCTCGCCCGTCGACCGGGGCGAGGAGGCCCGTCGCAAGATCGTCAACGTCCTCGAGAAGATGGGGTTCGAGGTCGAGGCAGCCCACCACGAGGTGGCCCCGGGCCAGCACGAGATCGACTTCCGCTACGCCGACGCCCTGACCACGGCGGACAACCTGATGATCTTCCGCCACGTCGTGCGGAAGGTCGCCCTCGACTTCGATCTCCACGCGACCTTCATGCCGAAGCCCCTCTACGGAGAGAACGGCTCCGGGATGCACGTCCACCAGTCCCTGTTCACCCTGGACCGCTCGAAGAACGTCTTCGACGACCCCGAGGGCGAATACGGCCTCTCGAAGATCTGCCTCCACTACATCGGCGGGATCCTGCGCCACGCGAAGGCGATCTGCGCGGTGACCAACCCGACGGTGAACTCCTTCAAGCGGCTGGTGCCCGGCTACGAGGCGCCGACGAACATCTCCTGGTCGGAGCGGAACCGGTCCCCCCTCGCCCGGGTGCCGGCGCGCCGTGGCAAGGGCGCCCGGGTGGAGATCCGGATGCCCGATCCCTCGTGCAACCCGTACCTCGCGTTCGCGGTGATGATCCAGGCGGGTCTCGACGGGATCGACAACGAGATCGACCCCGGTCCGCCGGTCAACAAGGACATCTTCCGGATGAGCGAGCGGGAGAAGCGGCGCCTCAAGATCGACCAGCTGCCGGCCGACCTCTACCAGGCGGTGCAGGCGCTCCAGAAGGACAAGGTCGTCCTCGAAGCCCTCGGCGAGCACGTCGCGACGAACTTCATCGAGGGAAAGCTCAAGGACTGGCAGGAGTACCTGACGATCGTCCACCCCTGGGAGGTCGAGCGCTACCTCGGGATGTACTGAGCGGCGCTTCGCGCCGCACGGGCGCAGCACGCTGCGCCCCTACGGGAATCCGCGAGACGCTCAACGCGTAGGGGTCGAGCGTGCTCGACCCGTGCGGCCCGGAGGGCCGCCATGTTCGGTGCCGCTCCGCGGCACCCGGGCGCAGCACGCTGCGCCCCTGCCATCCATCGAACATCGGGGGCCGGGCGTTACGGGAGGTGGTAGAGGACGTGCTCGCGGGCGAGGCGGCCGATCCGCTCCGCCTCGGCGCGGGAGAGGTGGGTCTCCGGCGGCGGGGTGCCGTCGCCACCCCCCGCCTCGACCACGGCCAGGTCCGCCCCCCTCACCTCCTCCTCGAGGCGCGGGCACGGACCGGTGTCGCCGCTGACGACGACACGCAGCTCCCCGACCCGGATCGACATCCCCCAGGCGTCCATCAGCATCCCCGGGGGATCCGATGCCGAGCGGGAGTGACGAACCGGGAACGGCCGGACCTCGAAGGGCCCCATCCGGTGGACCACCCCGTCGCCATGGGTCCACTCCTCCACCGGGAACCGCTCCCGGCCCCGGTACGCCTCCCGCCAGGCGGCGAGACACCCGGTGGCGAGCGGCGCCTTCCCCGGCAGGGCCACCGGGAGGGGCGCCTCCCGGCGAGCCCTGCGGAGCATCCAGAGCAGTCCCGGCAGGCCGCAGACGTGGTCCCCGTGGTCGTGGGTCAGCACGACCCCCACGAGGCGGCGAGCCAGGTCCGGGAAGGCGGGGGCGTGGGGCGCGCCTTCCGCCAGCCGGCGCGCGGTGCCGTCTCCCGCGTCCACGAGAAGGAACGCGCCGTCGTACTCCAGCAGGACGGAGATGGAAAGACCCGCCGTCTTCCCCACGAGGAAGAGGCGGGCCTCGCCGCGGGACCACCGGAGCATCGGCCCGGTTCCCGGGACTGTCGGGTGCCCTCCCCGGAGGGAGGGCCGGGCTCACGCGGAGATCGCGGCGGCCTGCTGGCGGTAGGCGCCGAGGATCGTGAAGCCCTTGTTCGTCTCGACCGCCATCCAGTTCCGGTAGACCTTGTTCCGGTCGAGGTCGAGAACGTAGGTCTCGCCCTCCCAATGGAAGCTGATCAGCTCCTTGGGCTGGGCGGCCTTCCTGGTCTTGCGGGTGCTCTTGCGGGCATTCCTGGTCGCGGCCATCTTCAACCCCCGTCGCTTGGCCCCTGCTCGGGCGCTCCGCCCCTTGTCGAGCAAGATGTCTGCCACCTCGGCCACCCCGCGCGGAGCTTGCACAAGTCATTGACTTGCCATATGTTCCCTTACCGCCCCTCCGCAGCAGCCACCCTTCCCTACCCTTTTTCAGGGGCTCACATGGCCTAGTTTCCTTGAGTCCCCGGCCAACTTGGCCCATAATAGTTCTGCATGCGCCCTCGCCTCCCGGTCTCGGTGCCCCACCCTTCCGACTGCCGCGTGGCGGTGGCCGCCCGGGAACCCGGCCTCGGAGATCACCTCGAGTCCCTCTGCCTGGCCCTCGGTTACCAGGTCGTCCGCGGGGAACCC